>JBKPRV010000616.1:0-5656 GCA_046734715.1 Actinomycetota bacterium
GGCGAGGGAGGCGCCTCGCCGGAGCTGGCGGAGGCCGTGGCCCGGGAGGCGCCCGATGCGTGCGCCGGCGGCGTGGCCGAGACGTTCGGGGAGGCGCAGGTGCAGCCGCTCGACGACGCCCGGGGCCGACCCGACGGCGTCGTGCTCGTGAGCCCGTCGGGCGCGGCCGTGCGGCTCACCCCGACCATGTGGGCCTCGTACCGGGAGATAGCGGGGCGGGCCAACCCGGAGAACGCGGCTGCTTATGGCGGCTATCCGGTCACGGTCACCCGCGCCGGCGACCCCGACGATCCGGTGGCCGTCATCATCTGGCTCGACCAGGGCGGGATGATCGTCGGGCGGCGCGAGGACACGCAGATGTTCTGGCTGCCCCAGCAGGTCCTCCAGCTGTGGGCGGCGCACGGCGGCGCCACCGGCGACCTCGGCGTGCCCACGACCAACCCCCACTTCGTGGGTGGCCGGCTGCAGCTCGACTTCGAGCACGGCTACATGACGGCCGACGCCGCCGACTTCGGCTCCCTGCTGCTGGGCGCCCCGGCAGAAGACGCCGTGGTGGTGCCGGACCCCGCCGAACCGCTGCGGGGCACGGCCGTCGCCGGCCACATCGTCCGCCAGGTGACCGGGACCGCCTGGTTCGTCGACGAGGACGGCCGGCGGCACTGGATCCCCAGCGGCGAAGCCTGGGACTGCCTCGGGGGCGCCGACGCGGTGGCGGCCAACGACCTGCCGGGCTGGGCCGTGGCCACCCTGCCACTGGCCGAGGCGGCCCGGTGTCCGTGAGCGCGAATTTGTCATCGGCTGCCAGCCCCCGGCCGGACCGGAACGGCCCGCTGCCCCCTACCTTCGGGGATGTGGGCGATGCGGCCGCAGGCACGATCTCGAGCGATCGCGAGGTGGTAGTGATCTCCCCAGGCCCCGGGGTCACGTTCGGCCGCGAGCCGCACGCCCACCTCCGCATCGGCCACGCGCCCCTCTACGACGACGTGGTGCCCAAGCGGGCGGGCCGGGTGTTCGCCCACGACGGGCGGGTCGTGGTGGCCAACCTGCACGACAGCCTGGCGATCGACATCCGGGTCGACGGGCGGGCGCTCATCCCGGTCCCGGCCGGCCACTGGCACGCGCCGCCCGAGCGGACCTTCGACGTGCTGGTCACGGGGACGTTCACCTACGAGCTGGCGGTGGTGGTGAACTCCGCCCACAACCCGACCCGGGTGGTGGCGGCCGACGACCCGCACTGCCCGGAGCCCCCGACCGGTGCCCGGCCGCGCCTCACCGAGCGCCAGCGCGAGGTGCTCGACGCCTACGTGGCGCCGCTGGCCAAGGGCCAGCCGCCCGCGTCACACCAGCAGGTGGCCGAGACCCTCGGTGTCAGCCGGTCACTGGTGCGGCTCGAGTGCAACCGCATCTGGAGCGAGCTGCTGGTGGCCGGCGTCCCCATGCGCAGCCTGGGCGACCCCCGCGACCAGATCGCCGACGCCTGGGCCCGCCACCGCTTCTAGGACGTTCCCGGACGCTCTAGGACGGCGGCCCGCCTTGTTGGGCCGCTCGGCGCATCATCTCGTCCTCCGGGACGTCCTCGACATGGGACGACACGTCCCACCGGTGGCCCCACGGATCCTCGAAGGTGCCGGACCGATCGCCGTAGAACTGGTTCTGCAGGGGCCGCACCTCCTTGGCCCCGGCGGCCAGCGCCTTCCCGAACACCGAGTCCACGTCCTCGACGTAGACCATCATGGCCACCGGGGTGCCCCCGATGGTCCGGGCGCTCTGATTGCCCGCCTCCGGCATCTCGTCCGCCAGCATGATCATCCCCCGGCCGATCTCGACCTCGGCGTGGGCGATCTTCCCCGGCGGCCCGTCCATGCGCATCCGCTCGGTGCCCCCGAACACGTCCACGTAGAACTGGATGGCCGCGGCGGCATCGTCGACGTTCAGGTACGGGATGACCTGGGGGTACTCGTCCGGGATCGGCTTCACGTCGGCCATGGCTCCTCCTCGAGCTGGGCGTCACCTCTAACTCACTTCTACCCCACATCGCCGCGGCCTACGGTCCGAAGATGGAGCGGATCGATCCGGAGTATCAGGCCGGCGAGCTGGCGATGTTGGGGCAGTTCCTCGACTACCACCGGGCCACGTTGATGGCGAAGGCCGGGGGGTTGGACGGCGAGGGGTGGCGGGCTCGGGTGGGGGCGTCGGAGCTGACGCTGGCCGGGCTGGTGAAGCACCTGGCGTTGGTGGAGGACGACTGGTTCACGCGGGAGCTGCTGGGTCGGGAGCTGCCCGAGCCGTGGGCCTCCGCTCCGTGGGACGACGACCGGGACTGGGAGTTCCACACTGCGCCGGACGAGTCGCCGGACTACGTGCTCGGGTTGTACGCCGAGGCCTGTGAGCGCAGCCGGGCGGCCGTGGCGCAGGTCGGGGACCTGGACGCCGTGGCCGCCACGCGGAGCCGTGACGGCCGCGAGGTCAGCCTGCGTTGGATCATGCTGCACATGCTGGAGGAGACGGCCCGCCACAACGGCCACGCCGACCTGTTGCGGGAGAGCGTCGACGGCGTCACCGGCGAGTGATGCCCGTCATCTGACACACTGTCAGATATGGGTGAGGTCGAGCAGGGGGCGCTGACGATCCCCGCGGTGCTGCAGCGGGCCGCGGCGCGGTTCGGGGACGCCGAGGGGTTGGTGGACGGAGACCGGCGGATGAGCTTCGCCGAGCTGGCGGAGGCGGCCGACGGCGCGGCGCGGGCCTTCGTGGCCGCCGGGATCGAGCCCGGCGACCGGGTCGCCATCTGGGCGCCCAACTCCGCGGACTGGGTCGTCGCCGCGCTCGGCGCCTTCCGGGCCGGGGCGGTCGTGGTCACCGTGAACACGCGGTTCAAGGGCCAGGAGGCGGCGCATGTGATCGGCACCGCCGGCGCCCGGATGCTGGTGACGGTGACCGACTTCCTCGACACCGACTACATCGCTCTGCTGGCCGGCGCGGGCGTGCCCGAGTGCCTGGAGCGCACCGTGGTGGTGGCGGGGCCGGTGCCGCCGGGGGCCACCGCGTGGGACGACTTCCTGGCCGCCGGCGCGGGCGTCGACCCGACCGAGACTGCGGCGCGAGCTGCGGCCCTCACCTCCGACGACGTCAGCACCATCATCTTCACCTCGGGCACCACCGGGAAGCCCAAGGGAGCGATGCTGCGCCACGGGGCGTCGGTGCGGGCCTTCTCCGACTGGTGCGGGGTGGTGGGCCTGCAGCAGGGCGACCGCTACCTCATCGTCAACCCCTTCTTCCACACCTTCGGGCTGAACGCCGGCATCCTCGCCTGCCTTGTCACCGGGGCCACCATCGTCCCGCACCCGGTGTTCGACGTGCCCAGCGTGATGCGCCGGGTCGACGAGGAGCGCATCACCATGCTCCCGGGGGCGCCGGCCATCTACCAGACCATCCTGGATCACCCCGACCTCGCCGACTACGACCTCTCCACGTTGCGGCTGGCGGTGACCGGCGCGGCCACGGTGCCGGTCGAGATGATCCGCCGCATGCGCTCGGAGCTCACCTTCCGCACCATCGTGACCGGCTACGGGCTCACCGAGTCGACCGGCATCGCCACCATGTGCCGCCACACCGACGACCCCGAGACCATCGCCCGCACCGCCGGACGCGCCATCCCCGACGTGGAGGTGCGGGTGGTGGACGGCGACGGCAAGGAGCTGGCCGCGGGCGAGCCCGGCGAGGTGGTGGTGCGGGGCTACAACCTCATGGCCGGCTACTTCGGCGACCCCGCCGCCACGGCCGAGGCCATCGACGCCGATGGCTGGCTGCACACCGGCGACGTCGGCGTGTTCGACGAGGGCCGCAACCTCACCATCACGGACCGCATCAAGGACATGTTCGTGGTCGGGGGGTTCAACGCCTACCCGGCCGAGATCGAGAACGTGATGATGACCCACCCCGCGGTCGGGCAGGTGGCGGTCATCGGCGTGCCCGACGCCCGGCTGGGCGAGGTGGGCCGGGCCTACGTCGTGCCGCGGGCCGGCGCTTCGGTGGACGAGGCCGAGCTCCTCGCCTGGTGCCGCGAGGCGATGGCCAACTACAAGGCGCCCCGCAGCGTGGCGGTGGTGGACGCGCTCCCGCTGAACGCCACGGGCAAGGTGCTCAAGTACGTGCTGCGAGACCAGGCTGCCGCCGGGACCTGACCCGCGCCACGCCGTACGCCGCCGCGCCCGCCGCCAGCGCCGGACCGACCCGGGTCGCCACCCGGGTGGTGGAGATCCAGCGCTGCATCTTGGCGGTGTCGTTGAGGCGCGGGAATGGCTGCGGCGGTCGGGGCACGCCCAGGAACCCGCACAGCGGTCCCCACCCCTCGGCCACGTCGAACACCAGCAGGCGCTCGGGCGGGAGCGAGGCCCTGACCTCGGCGACGTGCTCCTCGAACACCCCGATGGCATGGTCCCGATCCTCGAAGCGCTCGCCGAACAGCCCGTCCCAGATCAGCCGGTCGGTCAGCTCCAGGTACTCGCGGGTGGGCCGCAACACCCGGGGGACCCAGGCGGGAAGCATGGTGCGGGCCGGGTACACGGTGGCGTTCATGCTGTCCCACCACTTGCCCGGGTCTCGCACGCTGAGCACCACCTTGGCCTCGGGGTAGTGGGCGGCGAGGTCGCGCCAGGCGCACGACACCGGGAAGTCGACCCCGGCGCCGTAGCCCGCGAACAGCTCGTCCCAGTCGGTGGTGCCGCGGGTGGCGTAGCGGTGCCACTTGCGCACGTGGGACCAGTGCCGCAGCAGGTCCTCGCCGTGGTAGGTGGGGCCGAACCCGAGGTCGTCCAGGGCCCGGCGCAGCGACAGCGTGCCGGTGCGGCCGAAGCCGGCCCCGATGACCCGCAGCCCCGTCACCCGGGGACCGGCTGGAAGGCCTGGCGGAACAGCTCGGCCGTGCCCTGGCTGGCGGCCCACTGGTCCTCGGGAGCAGTGAACAGCAGGGCGTAGCCGCGGCCGCCGGTGACAAACCCCAGGTTGGCGGCGTGGATGCTGGGGCTCGACCCGTAGCTGAACTCCCACAGCGCCGCGTTGTAGTCGCGGTAGGTCGTCGGCCCGATGCCCAGCTCCCGGTAGTTGTCATGGGTGCGGGCGAAGGCGGCGGCCAGGTCGCGCCAGGCCTGGGCGGGATCGGCGCCCGGCGTGTCGGTCCAGTCGACCCGCAGCTTGGCCCCGGTGGCCGGGTCCCGGAAGTCGGTCAGCGACCCGCCGGCCGGGACCACCTCCCAGCCCGCGGGGTAGGCGATGCGGTAGCGACCGCTGGGATCCTCGTACGCCGTCCAGCCCGCGGGCACACCCGGGGCCGAGGCGGGCGCGGTGGTCGTGGTGGCGGGGGCGGTGGTGGTCGTCGTCGGCTGGGGCTCGGCGGTCGTGGGCGTCGTCGCCGGCTCCTCGGTCGCCTGCGTGGCCGGCGGCGAGGACGACGCGGTGTCGCCACCGTCGTCCCGGGTCAAAGCGCCGAACGCGGCCACGCCGAGCAGCAGCACGACCGCCACACCGACCAGCAGCACCAGGCGCGACCTCGCCGGCCACCCGGGCGCCGGGCTCACCGCGGGCGTCCCGCCCGGCGGGGTCGTCGAGGCAGGCGCCGGGGCGTTGCGCTTGGCTGAGGTAGCGGGCGGGATCACCG
>JBKPRV010000617.1:0-8794 GCA_046734715.1 Actinomycetota bacterium
CATGGGCTGGTTGCCGATGATGCCGACCACGTGGCCGTCGAGCCGGGCGTAGGCGCACACGATGTTGGGGGCCCAGCGGCCCGCGTACTCGAAGTAGTCGCCGTCGTCGACGACCGCCTCGATCACCTTCTTCATGTCGTAAGGGTGGTGCGAGGCCGCAGGGATGATGTCCCGCAGCTCGGGGCACAGCCGTTCCGGGTCGTCGTCGCTGGCCACCGCGGGCGGCTCCTCCAGGTTGTTGGAGGGGAGGAAGCCGAGCAAGTAGCGGACGTCCTCCAGGCATGCGGCGTCGTCGGCCGAGGTGAAGTGGCACACGCCCGAGCGGGAGGCGTGGGCTATGGCGCCGCCCAGCTCCTGCTGGGTCACGCTCTCGCCGGTCACCGTCTTCACCACGTCGGGGCCGGTGATGAACATGTACGAGGTGTCCTCGACCATGAACACGAAGTCGGTCATGGCCGGCGAGTAGACGGCTCCGCCGGCGCACGGGCCCATGATCACGCTGATCTGGGGGACCACGCCGGAGGACTGCACATTGCGGTAGAAGATGCCGCCGTAGCTGTCGAGGCTGACCACGCCCTCCTGGATGCGGGCGCCGGCGCCGTCGTTGAGGCCGACGACCGGGGCGCCGGTCTTGAGGGCCAGGTCCATGAGCTTGTGGATCTTGGATGCGAACACTTCGCCCAGCGCCCCGCCGAACACGGTGAAGTCCTGCGAGAACACGAACACCTTGCGGCCGTCGACGGTGCCCCAGCCGCAGATCACGCCGTCGGTGTAGGGCCGCTCCTCGAACTCGGACTCGGCGGACCGGCGGGCCAGCAGGTCCAGCTCGTGGAACGACCCCGGATCGAGCAGCTGGTCGAGGCGCTCCCGGGCCAGCAGCTTGCCCCGGCTGTGCTGGCGCTCCCTCGCCCGGTCGGTCCCCGGTGCGAACGCTTCCTCCTTGCGCTTGGCCAGGTCGGCCAGCTTGTCGCTCATGGGACGTTCGACCATGATCCCACGGTAGTGGTGACCATCGGATGCCCGTAAATCACACGCGTTGCGCGTTTCAACCCGCTCGAAGGCGCCCGCTACCGTCGCTCGGATGACGACGGCCAGGGGGGTTGGCGGTGCGGTGGCGCTGAGCGCGCTGCTTCTGGTCGGAGCGTGCGGGGGCGGCTCCGAGGGGGACCAGGCGAGCCCGGAGACCACCGAGGCGCGGCCGGACACCACTGCTGCGGTCACCACCCAGCCGGCGACGACCGGCTCGCTGGTGGCCCAGGCCCGGGGCGAGCGGGTCCAGGTCTATGCGACCCCGGCGGAGCACCAGCCCACCGTCGACCTCGACAACCCGAACGAGAACGGCGCCCCGCTGGTGTTCCTCGTCGAGCAGACGCAGGGCGACTGGCTGCAGGTCCTGCTCCCGGTGCGGCCCAACGGATCGACGGGCTGGATCCGCGCGGCCGACGTCGACGTGGCCAGCGACCCCTACCGCATCGAGATCGCGCTGGCGGCCCACAAGCTGTCGGTCTACGAGGACGACCAGCTGATCGCCGAGCACCCGATCGGCGTGGGCACCGCGTCCACCCCGACCCCGGGCGGCAAGTACTACATCAAGGAGCTGCTGCAGCCCCCGAGCCCCGACGGGCCGTACGGGGCCTACGCCTACGGGTTGTCGGGGTTCTCCAATGTGCTCGACGAGTTCAACGGGGGCGACGGTGTGATCGGCATCCACGGCACCAACGACCCCTCCACCATCGGGACCGACGTCAGCCACGGCTGCATCCGCCTCACCAACGACGCCATCACCGACTTGGTCGGCTACCTACCGCTGGGGACCCCCGTCCACATCAACCCCTGAGCGCGCGCCGCTCCCGCGTTCAGCCGGTGAACGTGGGGTCGCGCGGCACCGGGGAGGCCGGTGCCGCCGCGGGGCCGGACACCGCGAAGGGCACTGCCTCATACTCCGCGACCCGGTCGGTGTCGTCGCCCAGGTCCACGAAGCACGTGGCAAAGACCGAGTAGGTGGCCGCCGGGTCGGCATCGCCCGGCACCTGGATCTGCTGCGACCAGGTCCCGGTGTCCGAGACGTCGTGCACGCTGCTGTTGACGACCTGATCACCCTGGGCCAGATACACCTGGACGAAGGCGTTGAAGGCCTGCTGCCGGGCACAGTCGGCGCCGCTGGCGGTGATCACGGTGCCGCCGGGACCGCTGGCCGGCGTGATGTCGAGGGGCAGGGACTCAGGCGCCGGCGCCGGCTGCTGCGCGCCCGCCGGGGCCGCGACCAGCGTGGTCGCGAGCGCAAGGCCGGTGGCGGCCGTGAGGGCCGCCCGCCTGAGGGTCATGGGGTCTCCTTGCTGCGTCCGCACCGCGGGGACGGCCCGCGCTGGGACGCGATGGCGGAAAGGTAGCTCGCGTCCGGCGCTCGCACGACGCCGGTCGGCCGTAGGTCCGGCGGGATCGCGGGGCCGGTGGTTACGCTCTGCCGCGTGGAACTCCCCGTGATGCCCCCGGTGCGGCCGATGCTGGCCAAGGCGGTCTACGAGGTGCCGCGGGACGAGGGGCTGCGCTACGAGCCCAAATGGGACGGCTTCCGTTGCATCGTGTTCCGGGACGGCGACGAGATCGAGCTGGGTAGCCGCAACGACCGGCCGCTGACCCGCTACTTCCCCGAGATGCTGCCGGCGCTGCGGAAGGCTCTCCCCGAACGCTGCGTCGTGGACGGCGAGCTGGTGGTGGTGACCGGCGAGGGCCTCGACTTCGACGCCCTGCAGCAGCGGATCCACCCGGCCTCGTCCCGCATCCGGCGCCTGGCCCAGGAGACGCCGGCTTCGTTCGTGGCCTTCGACCTGATCGCCCTGGGTGACCGCGACCTGTCCGACGAGCCCTTCGCCGAGCGCCGCCGGCTGCTAGAGGAGTCGGTGCCCGGCGACCGCGGGCAGGTCTACGTCACGCCGGTGACCGACGACGCCGACCTGGCCACCGACTGGTTCCACCGCTTTGAGGGCGCCGGCTTCGACGGCGTGGTGGCCAAGGCCGCGGACTCGCCCTACCGCCAGGACCAGCGGTCGATGTGGAAGGTCAAGCACCAGCGCACGGCCGACTGCGTGGTGGCCGGCTTTCGCTGGCACAAGGACGGCGAGGGCATCGGGTCGCTGCTGCTGGGCCTGTACGACGACGCCGGCAACCTCCACAACGTGGGCGTCGCCACGTCGTTCACCGCCGCCAAGCGCAAGGAGCTGGTCGACGAGGTCGCCCCCCTGCGGGACGTCACCCTGGAGGAGCACCCCTGGCAGGCGTGGGCCATCGCCGAGGCCCACCAGGGCTCCACCCGCATGCCCGGCGCCCCCAGCCGCTGGAACGCCTCCAAGGACCTCTCCTGGGTCCCCCTCCGACCCGAGCGGGTGGTCGAGGTCCGTTACGAGAACCTGCAGGGCGGCCGCTTCCGCCACGCATCGAGGCTGGTCCGCTGGCGCGAGGACAAGACCCCGCCCGAGTGCACCTACGACCAGCTCGACGAAGCCCCACCCGCCGAGCTCAAGCTGATATTTGGGGACGCTTCCTAGCGTTCCGTATGGACGGTGGCGGCTAGCCGTACCGTGCCCGGAGGCCGACTTGACCCGCGGGTCAAGCGCGTGGTCACCTGGTGGTGCCGGGTGCACTTCCGACGATGCCATCACGCGCACGAGGGGCTTCCATGACCGACACTGCCGATCGCACCACGACCAGCGGCGACGTCGTCGCCGAGGCCAAGGACTGGCTCGCGGACAACTGGGATCCCGACCTCACGGTGGCCGAGTGGTGGGAGCGCCTGGGGACCTCGGGGTGGGCGGTGCCGACCTGGCCCAGCGACTGGTTCGGCAAGGACCTGAACCGGGCCGACGGCGTGCGGGTGCAGCAGGCCATCGCCGACCACGGGGCCCTGCCCGCGCCCGGGGGCCTGGGGCTGATGCTGGCCGGGCCGACCATCGCGGTGCACGGCAACGAGGAGCAGAAGCAGCGCTACCTGCGGGACATCGTCACCGGCCAGAAGGCCTGGTGCCAGCTGTTCAGCGAGCCCAGCGCCGGCTCCGACCTGGCCGGCCTCAACACCCGGGCCATCAAGGACGGCGAGGAGTGGGTCGTCAACGGCCAGAAGGTGTGGACCTCGGGCGGCCACGTCGCCGACCTGGCCATGCTCATCGCCCGCACCGATCCGGACCAGCCCAAGCACGCGGGCATCACCTACTTCGTGATCGACATGCACCAGCCCGGCGTCGAGGTCGTCCCCCTGCGGGAGATGACCGGCCGTGCGCTGTTCAACGAGGTGTTCCTCACCGACGCCCGGGTCAGCGACGACTCGGCCATCGGTGGCCTCAACAACGGCTGGCGGGTGGCCAACACCACGCTCATGTTCGAGCGCACCAGCCTCGGCGCCGGCGGCGGCACCGCGGCGGCCTCGCTGGCCAGCCCCGGCACCGTGGCCGGCGACCTCGAACGGCGGGCCGGCGACTTCATCGCCAGCGGCGGCCGGCGGGGCGGCGGTGGCGGCACCCTCTTCGGTGCCTCGGCCAAGGGCCTCATCCAGCTGGCCAAGGGCAACGGCGCGGTCCAGAACCCCTCGATCCGCCAGAAGCTGATGCAGCTCCACACCATCGGCGAGCTGGCCCGCATGAACAACCTGCGGGCCAAGGCGGCCATGGCCGCGGGCAAGGACATCCCGGGCCTGCCCAACATCTCCAAGCTGCTGATGAGCAACACCGTGCGCCTGTCCCGCGACCTCGGCCTAGAGATCGCCGGCGGCTACGGCATGCTCCATGCCTACGAGCCCGAGGACCGCAAGGTCCTCGACGACGCCACCGGGCTGCCCTACCTGTCGGGCATCACCGAGATGGCGCTGTTCGCCCAGGGCCCGCCCATCTACGGCGGGACCGATCAGGTGCAGCGCAACATCATCGGCGAGCGGGTCCTCGGCCTGCCCAAGGAGCCGGGCTTCGACAAGAACACGCCGTTCAAGGACCTGCCCAAGAACGGTTGAGGTCAGGTCGCGAGTTGACCTGGTCCGAGGACCTGCCTAAGAACGGTTGACCCGGGCGGCTATGGCCTTGGCCCGGCCGACGAGGCCGGGGGCGCCGAGCTTCTCGCACATCGACACGTAGGCGGCCTGGTCGGGTGGGCCGGTCCACTCCAGCTCGTCCACGTTGTCGCTGACGGGCGCGTCGGTCTCGACGGTGGCGATGCGGCGGAACAGCAGGGCCAGCTCGAACTGGTCGCGCAGCACCATGTTGAGCTTGGCCGCACCGCGCACGCCCGCGTCCCAGGTGACCGGGTCGGCGGGGATGTCCTCCAGGTGACCCCAGCGCCGCAGCACCGCGGCGGCCGACTTGGCGCCCCAGCCGGGCAGGCCGGGGAACCCGTCGGCCGAGTCGCCCACCAGCGCCAGCAGGTCGGGGATCGAGGCCGGGGGCACGCCCAGCCGCTCCTCCACGCCGGCGGCGTCGAAGTACTGGCCCTTGCGCCGGTCGAGCTGGACCACCTTGCCGCCCACGCACTGGCCCAGGTCCTTGTCCGGCGTGCAGAT
Source organism: Actinomycetota bacterium (assembly GCA_046734715.1). Classification (GTDB taxonomy): domain Bacteria; phylum Actinomycetota; class Acidimicrobiia; order Acidimicrobiales; family VFJN01; genus ZC4RG19. The sequence continues at coordinate 5,540 of JBKPRV010000617.1, forward strand.
CACCACCCGCTCGACCCGCTCGTCGGCCGCGGCCATGAGCGCGGCGGCCGCCATGCCGTCGTCCGCCTCGTGGGTGATCTGGGGCCACACCGTGAAGCCGGCGATCTCCATGGCCGCCTCCACCAGCGGGAACTGGGCCAGCAGCTCGCGGGGCATCCCCACCGACGACTTGTAGCCGGCCCACAGGTCGTTGCGGAACGACTCGATGATGTGATCGGTGGCCACCCCCACGTGGGTGGCCCCGTCCGACACCAGCTGCAGCAGCGAGCCGAGCACGCCGATGGTGGCGCCCTTGTCCGCGTCGCGGTTGTTGGGGGCGAAGTGGTAGCGGAACAGCTCGTAGGTGCCGTCGACCAGATGGACGTCCATACGACCGCCGACCGTACAACGGTCGGCTGGTGCTTCCCGCTCGTGCTGCAGGGCAGCGGGCCGCTCGGGCCCTGGCCGTACAACGGTCGGCTGGTGCTTCCCGCTCGTGCTGCAGGGCAGCGGGCCGCTCGGGCCCTGGCCGTACAACGGTCGGCTGGTGCGTCCCGCTCGTGCTGCAGGGCAGCGGGCCGCTCGGGCCCTGGCCGTAACGCGGCCGCTAGGCCAGCTCGACCAGGTCCAGGAGGTCGTCGGACCAGTGGTCGAGGTCACCGTCGGGCATGAGCAGGGCCCGATCCGGGGCCAGGTCGCGCACGAAGCCCACGTCGTGGCTGACGATCACCATGGTCCCGCCCCAGCTGGCCAGGGCGGCGGCCACGGCTTCCCGCGAGGGCGGGTCGAGGTTGTTGGTGGGCTCGTCGAGCAGCAGCAGGTTGTGGCGCCCGGCCACCAGCAGCGACAGGGCCAGCTTGGTCTTCTCGCCGCCCGACAGCGTGGAGGCGTCCTGGTGGACCTTGTCGCCCGACAGCCCGAACATGCCGAGCAGCCGCCGGCGGATCTGCTCGGGCTGGCCCGGGGCGGCCTCGGCCATGTGCTCGAGCACCGAGGCGCCGGCCCGGATGCCCTCGTGCTCCTGGGCGTAGTAGCCGACGCTGACCTGGTGGCCCCAGGTCAGGGCGCCCCGGTCGGCCTCGGACTCGCCGGCCAGGATGCGCAACAGGCTGGTCTTGCCCGCGCCGTTGAGCCCGAGCACCAGCAGGCGCTCGCCCCGCCCCACCTCGAACGCCAGCTGCTCGAACACGGGCGGGCCCTGGCCGTAGGACTTGGCCAGGCCGTGGGCCGTGAGCGCGGTGCGCCCCGAGGGGGGTGGGTCCGGCAGCCGCAGCCGCAGGCCCCGGCGGGCGGTGGGTGCCTCGACGCCGTCGCGGCGGATCCGCTCGATGCGGGTCTCCAACGACTTGGCGAACGCGGCCTTGCTGGCCTTGGCCCCCCAGCGGTCGATGAGCGTCTGCAGGCGGGCGATCTCGGACTGCTGGCGGGCGGCGATCTTGGCCCGCCGGGCCTCGTCCCGGGCCCGTGCCACCTTGTACTCGGAGTACGTCCCCTTGTACTCGGTCACCTCCCCCACGTCGGCCTCGCCCGGCCGGTCGAGGTGCAGCACCCGGGTGATCGACTCGTCCAGCAGCTCCAGGTCGTGGCTGACCACCACCAGCGCGCCCCGGTAGGCCCGCAGGAAGTCGAACAGCCACTCCCGGGCGTCGTTGTCGAGGTGGTTGGTGGGCTCGTCGAGCAGGAGCAGATCGCTGCCGGAGAACAGGATGCGGGCCAGCTCCACGCGGCGGCGCTCACCGCCGGACAGCGCTCGGATCTCGCCGTCCAGCCGGTCGGCCCGCAGGCCCAGGCCGGCGAGCAGCGTGCGGGCCTCGGACTCGGCCGCGTAGCCGCCCGCGTGCTCGAACGCGTCGTGCGCCCGGCTCCAGCGGGCCACCAGCCGCTCGTCGCCCGGCGTGGCCTCCATCTTGCGGTGCAGCTCGTCCATGCGGGCGGCCAGCTCGTCGAGGCCCCGCCCGCCCAGCACGTGGCTGACCGGGGTCACCTGGGGGGCCATGGCGTCGAGCCGTGGGTCCTGCGGTAGGTAGCCGAAGGCGTCGGGGCGCTGGATGACGCCGGTCTTGGGCCCGGCCATGCCGCCCAGCACCCGGAGGAGCGAGGTCTTGCCCGCGCCGTTGCGGCCCACCAGGCCGATGCGGTCGCCGGCGCGCACGGTGAAGCCGGCACCCTCGACCACGAGAGTGCCGCCGACCTCGATCGTGAGCCCGCGGACCGACAACATGGCCGACCATCGTGCCAGGACTGCGGCTCCGTTCCACGGGATTTCCACGGCCGGCCTCATCCAGGCCGCCGGGGGCGCCGAATCACAGGCGGCATGACGAGCGTCTCCGGGAACCCCGCAGCGATGCCCACCTCCCGCTCCCGGGCCCGATCGCGCGCTCGACCGGGGGCCGCGGCGAGTGACGCCGCGGACGACGAGTTGGTGCGCTCCGTGGGCGCCGGGGACCAGCGCGCGCTGGCCGAGATCTACCGCCGCTACGCGGGCGCGGTGTGGGCAGTGGCCCGCCGCGTCTGCAACGACCGCGTCCTGGCCGAGGACGTGAGCCAGACGGTGTTCGCCGACCTGTGGAGGCGGCCGGGCCGCTTCGATCCCCACCGGGGCAAGCTGCGTCCCTGGCTGGTCGCCCAGGCCCACGCCCGTGCCGTCGACACCGTCCGCTCCGAGACCGCCCGCCAGCGCCGCCAGGAGCGGGAGGGCCACCTCGCCCCGGTCCCCGAGCCCGACGTCGAGGCGACCGTGCACGCCGCCGCCCTCACCGAGGACGTGCGCCGGGCCGTCGACCAGCTGTCGCCCGAGGAGCGCGAGGTCATCGTGCTGTCGTACTTCGGCGGGCACAGCTACCGGGAGACCGCCCAACTGCTCGGCCACCCCGAGGGCACGGTGAAGACCCGCATCCGCCGGGGCCTCATAGGCCTGCGGCGGGCGCTCGAGGCCCAGGGGGTGACGCCGTGACCGCCGCCGCCCGCAGCCATCCGCTCGACGACCTGGCCGCGTACGCGGTCGACGCCATCGACGACCTCGGCGAGCGGACCGTGATCGAGAGCCACCTGCTGTCGTGCGAAGCGTGCCGCCAGCAGCTCGCATCCGACTGGGCTCTGCTGGCGGGCCTGGTGGCCGACGAGGACCCGCCGGCCCACGTGTGGGGCGCCATCGAGGCCACCACCGGCCCCCCGGCCGACCCGGTGGTCGTGCCGGTGGACTTCGGCGAGGCCCGCGCCCGGGCGACCCAGGACCGCCCGGGCCGCGCCTCGCGCCGGCGCCTCGTCGGCCTGGCC
>JBKPRV010000618.1:0-5411 GCA_046734715.1 Actinomycetota bacterium
GTGTATAAGAGACAGGCTTCTCCCAGGCCTCGGCGGTCAGGTCGTTGACGTGGCGCACGCCCGCGCCCTCCAGGAACGGCGCTTCGACCCGCTTGGCCAGGATCGCCCAATACGCGACCAGGTTGGCGTCGATGCCCGAGTGGGGCTGGACGTAGGCGTGCTCGGCACCGAACAGCGCCGTGGCGTGCTCCGCGGCCAGCGACTCGATCACATCGACCTGCTCGCACCCGGCGTAGAAGCGGTGGCCGGGCGTGCCCTCGGCGTACTTGTCGGCCAGCCAGTTGCCCATCGCCAGCAGCACCGCCGGCGAGGCGTAGTTCTCCGAGGCGATCAGCTTGAGCTGGCGCCGCTGGTTCTCCAGCTCACCGGCGATCGCGCTCGCGACCCGCGGCTCGGCGGCCCGGATGACGTCCAGCGCCGCCTCGTAGGCGACGGCTTCCGGCGGTGACGGAGGTGTGGTGGACATTGCGACCTGCTCCTCTGACGAACCGAACTCGACGATCTCGGCTTCGCCCAGGCGCACGGCACTTCCCACCGACCATCGCCGGCCAGGGCCGCTCCCCGGTGGTACTCCACCTCACAACGCCAGTCACGACCCCACCGCCGACCCTACCCCACCACCCGCCCCGCCCTCCCGATCTCGCTCGTCGCCGCCAGAGGCAAGCGCCGTGCGTCAGCGGAGGAGGGCTTCGACGTCGAGGGGTTCGCCGAGCGCGATGCCGTCCGACGTGATGTGGAACTCCCGGACGGCTGAGGTGTGGGATGCGCCTCGGGTCTTGAGGACGGTGAGCGCCCGCTTCATCTCGTGGCCGCTGTGGAGGTGTTGGAGCAGGACGACGTTGTCGGCCATGTGGGACATGGCCAGCTCGCTCAGCCTGGTGATGCGGAACAGCTCGGGGGACTCGAGGGTGACCATGAGGCTGATGCCGGCACGGGCGAAGCGTTGCACGAGGGAGTAGCTGAACTCCCTCGTCCGAGTCGGGTCGGCGACGCCGGGCATGACGTCGTTCAGGCTGTCGATCACGATCCGCCGGGCACCCGTCGTATCGATGGCGTCCAGGAGCTCGTAGCCGAACTGGTCGATGTGGAGGTCGACGGGGGACCGGTCCATGATCGTCATCGCGGGGTCGTCGAGAGACCAGCCGTAACGGTCGACGATGCGCGCCAACTGGGTGCGGGACTCCTGGAAGGTGACGAGGATGCCGGGCTCGCCCCGGGCGGCGCCGGCGTAGAGGAAGTGCAGGCCCATGAGCGTCTTGCCGGCGCCCGAGGGCCCGGCGACGAGGGTTGTCGATCCGGGCCAGTAGCCGTCGCCGATCGCCTCGTCGAGGGCGGCGATCCCGCTGGAGACCCGGTCGCTCCCCTCTTCGTAGGTCGACGCGTCGACGGCGTCCGCCAGGCGGGGGTAGACGATGAGCCCGTCGCGGGTCAGGCGATAGGAGTGGTCGCCTGAGGCGAAGGTGCTCCCTCGCAGCTTGAGCACCCGGAGATACCGGATGGACCGTTCGCCGGTTCGTTTGGTCGTCAGGTCGATCACGGCGTCGGCGACCGCGAACTCGGCTGACTCCCGGGCGTCGTCGGTGGAGTATTCCCCGACCCACAGCGATGAGATGGCGAGGGCGGTCATCCGACCGGTGAGCTCGTGGAGGAAGCGGCGGAAGTCCGCCTCACTCTCGGCAAAGTCTTTGAGCGCCTTGAAGCTGTCGATGACGATCACGCCGGGGCGGTGCTCTTTGACGAGCAGGTCGATCCGTTCGAGGCTGCCCCAGAGCCCGTCCCCGTTTAGGGCCGTCCCGAGCTGATCGTAGAAGACCGATGTGCCGACCTTCTCGGTGTCGAAGAATGTCAGTGACTGCCCGTAGCGCAGCAACTTGTCCAGCGGCTCCGCCACGGTCGAGAGGTACAGAGCGGGGCGGTCGACCGAGGCCGTGGCGAACACGCACTGCTCAGCGAGGAGCGTCTTGCCGCTCCCGGGAACGCCGACCAGCAGCGTGATCGAGTTGAGGACGAGACCGCCTCCGAGGACCGCATCGAGCCGGTCATTGCCCGTCGCAAGTCGTTCGATCACGACACGGACGCCCCCTCAGGGCGCGTGAGCGCACTGGCACCCAACAGGTCTTGCACGGTCGAGACGAACTGCAGCTGCTCGAACGGCTTCTGAAGAAAGGCGCTCGCTCCCGCCGTGAAAGCCTCGTCCTGCAGGCCCGCCAGCACCGACACCGCGAGGACAGGCACGGTGTCGTCCCGGGCCAGGCGCCGACAGAGCTCCAAACCACCGGGCATCATCAGCTCCACGACACACAGGTTCGGTCGATGCTCGACGAAGCCCCTCTCCGCGTCCAGGGGGCTCGCGGCCAGACGGACCTCGTAGCCCTCGGTTCGCAGGAAGTACTCGCACAGCTCCGCCGCGAAACGGTCCCGTTCCGCGAGGAGGACCAACATGACGACATCCCGATCCGTCACGCTGGCATCCGTCGGGCCGCCGAGCTGTTCCGCCAACAGACGATGCGCGTCCGCGGCGCTGGAGCCGTCCCCCATGCTGCGCTGGACGAACCGCAGCTGTTCGACCTGATCTCGCGAGTACAGACGATGCGAGCCCTGGCTCCGCGCCGGGATCACGACCTGATACCGGTCCTCCCACCCTCGAAGCGTCGCCGGCTCCACGCCCAGCATCCGCGCCACCGCTCCGATCGAGTAGACCGGCCGGCTCGCCGACTGCTCCGAACTCGACGCCGCCCAGGGATCGGACGGTGAGGCTGTCTCGCTCAAGACGACTCTCTCGCTTGACGGATCAGGAACAAGCTATCGAGGTTGACCATCCTCAAGAGACGATCCAGTGCAGGACTCGGATCCACCAGGACCAGCTTGCAGCCACGGGCCGCACACCCGTCGCGTGCTTTCTCGAAGGCCCGCAAGCCGGCTGCGTCGATGAAGTCGAGGCCCGAACAGTCGAGCTCGACATCACCGTCCAGCCGCGCCAGCAACGACTGGAGCTGAGTCGCAGTGGCCAGGTCCAGCTCTCCGGTCAACCGCACCACCGCCGGCCACCGCCCATCGACCAGCGCCATGAACGGGATCTCGTCCAACGCCCCCTCCCAAATCTCGACGATACCTGTCGAATAGTTAGGCACAACCTCTGCAATACCTAACCCGAATCTCGGCTGGTGAAACGTCGAGGGCGTGAGCTGCGGCGAACGGGCAAAGGCCCCGCCGGCGGCCGGTCAGCCAGGGGATCGACGGCCGGGAAGCTGCGAGACGGTCGTCGGCGCACCCTCGCGGATGCGGCGCAGCACGGCCTCGTTCGGTGACCGGGATCCCTCGTCGGTGGGCAGGCTGAAGTCGGTGTAGAGAACCCGCCGCTCCCGTTCCACCGGGGGCTCGCTCATGTGGAGGGTGCAGCTGCAGTGCACGGTCACATCGCCGGTCTCGGTGGGCAGGTCGAGCTGTGGCAGGTCGAGGTCGCGACGCACGAACGCCGGCTGGATGAGGGCCCGGTGCGAACCGGGGACCACCCGCAGCTGTCCCGATCCCGCCCCCGCCCCCGTCACCGAGATGCCCACGGTGAGCGAGCAGCAGCGGTACGAGTGGCTGCCGAGCGAGCAGTCCTTGTGCCACGGCACGTCGGAGATGCCCTCGACGACACCGACCGGCTTGACCAGCGCCTCGGCGCGGTTGGCGTTCCCACCGGGTTTGCCGGGCCAGTGGCCGTCGGGGGTGAACCGGGCTGTGGCACGGAGACGGTCGTCGTCGAGGAGCGCGGCCGCGGCCGGTGACTCCTGCTGGAAGTACTGCATGCGCACCAGCCGGTCGGCGCCGTCATGGGTCCGGGCCCACCACGACCTCCCGTCGCCCCGCTTGTAGCCCGGCGCGGCGGCGTCCATCTCGGCCGAGACCCGGGCCATCTCGGCGTCGTCGAACACGCCCCGCAGGTGCAGGAAGCCGGCCTCGGCCAGGAACCACGAGATGTCCTCGGGATCGTCGTCCAGGCGGAACGAGCGCCCCAGGTCGAGCGGCCCGCCGTCAGGGTCGACGAACACCACGTCGCCGGCCACGTGGGCCCGCCGCCCGTCGAGCACCGACCGCAGCACGACCCACCAGTCCAGGAAGTGCTCGAGCCGGCCGCGGGGCATGTCGAGGTCGCCGCCCGTGAGGAACCCCATGGGCGTGCGCAGGTCGTTCACGAGGTCGTGGAGCCCAGCGGCATCGAGGCGGACGACGGCACCGGCGTCGTCGAGGCCGGGTTCCACCACAAGGCGGCCCTCGCCGTCGCCGTCGAGTCGCAACGTCCACGCCGTGCCGTCGACTTCGAAGCCGAACGGGCCCACGCCGAGCTGGCGGGCGCCGTCGAGGGCCAGCGGCCCGTACGCAGCCCAGCGATCGGGCAGCTCCTCACCGAAGAAGTCGCCGGCATCGACCGGACGGACATCGGCACCCGTGCGGATGCGGAAGTCGACCGAGCGCATGCGCGATTCTTGCCCGCGGCGTCAAGACGGGATGTCTTCGTCGGCCGGGGGGCGGAGGGCCTCGGGAACCTCGGCGGTGAGGGAGTCGGCGATGGTCTGCGCCTGCTCGGCGATGGCGGACATGGCCCCGAAGTGCGCACCGTCGTTGCCGGCGGCGATCTCGCGGCAGCGGTGGGCGAGGATGCGGGCCCGTTCGGCCAGCAGGGCCCAGGCCGGCTCGCGGTGGGGCGTCATGTTGCCCATCACGTAGTACATCTCGAACGCGAAGCCGGCGGTGCGGCCGGGGTGGGCCGGGCCGACCGGCAGGGTGGTCAGCTCGGTGCCCAGGGGATGGAGAACCCTCCCCATCAGGCCGATCGCGGCGCTCACCAGGGTGCCGAGCTGCGTGTCGGTCTCGTCGGTGTGGGTGAAGAACCGCAACAGGACCTGCAGGATCAGCTCGTAAGTCAGGCCCGCCAGCTCGGCCACCTGACGGGCCTGCGGGTCGGTGATGACGGGCCGAGGCGTGGGTATATCGAACGGCTGGCGGAGGAAGGCCGCGAGCACGGGGCGGGCCGGCTCGAAGGTCGGATCGGCCTGCCGCAGGCTGTCGAGCTCCTGCCGAACGGACAGGAACCGGCCGTAGTGGGCTTCGTTCCAGTCGCCCCGGGCCCCTTCACCCTGCTCGATGATCTCCTCGGTGGCAGCCAGAGCCGAGTCGAGATCGGTGACCGCGACCAGCTGCGGCCAATGGAAGAGCTCAGGGGTGGCCTGGGCCCGGGGCGAACCTACGAACAGCGCACGCTCACCGAGCCGGGAGGAGAGCGCACGCAGCCCGTCGGCGATGCCCCGGTAGAGATGACCGATGGTCATGAACTCCTGGCCCCGAGGCAGGGTCTCGTGCTCGTCGACCGGGTCACGGGGCGAAGCGGTGGGGACGAACTCGGCCGCGTCGGGGCGGTCCATGCC
>JBKPRV010000619.1:0-5259 GCA_046734715.1 Actinomycetota bacterium
GCGTGAGCACGGCCCACTGGCGGAGCGGTCCCACGCGGCGGGGCGCCACCGGGTCCCGCGGGGCGGCCGGGCCCGGGGACGGCGGGGCCGGCTCGCGGACCGCAGCAAAGCGTTGCGCCCAGGTCTCGGGGGTGTCTTCGAGGGCCAGGCGCTCGTAGGCCACCGTCAGGTCGGTGGTCTCGAAGTACTGCCGCGCCCCGGCCGGGCTGCCCACGAAAGCCAGGTAGCCGTCGCGGGCGAGGAACACGATGCGGTCGCACAGATCGATGTCCGTCGGGCTGTGGGTGGTGAGGACGATCGTGGTGCCGTCCTCGGCCAGCCGGCGCAGGAGCCGCAGGACCTCGCGGGCGGTGGCGGGATCCAGACCCGAGGTCGGCTCGTCGAGGAAGAAGACCGCGGGCCGGGTCAACAGCTCGACGGCGATGCTCGCCCGCTTGCGCTGGCCGCCGGACAGCGAGCCCACGCGGACGTTGGCGCGTGCGGTGAGGTCGAGGGCAGCGAGGGTCTCGTCCACCGTGCGGTCCACCACGCCCACCGGCGTGCCGGCAGGGAGGCGGAGCTGAGCCGCGTAGCGGAGCGTTCGGGCCAGCGGAAGGTCCCGGTGGATGATGTCGTCCTGCGGCACGTAGCTGATGTCCGGCCGGTCGTGGGCGCCCGCGATGCGAACGGCGCCCCCCGCCGCAGGCCGGATGCCGATCATCGTCTCCAGCAGCGTCGTCTTGCCGGCACCGCTGCCGCCGACGATGGCGACGACTTCACCGGGCGCCACCGAGAACGAGACGTCGTGCAGCGTGATGCGACCCTGGATCCGCTGGGAGAGATGGCACACCTCGACGGCGGCGGTGCTCCCATCGGGGCCGGCGACGAGGCAGTCGATGGTGGGATCGGCGATGGCGTGCATGGCAGCGATCGTGCGCCGGCCCCCGCGGACAAGCTTGGAGGGGAACGGGAGAAAGCGGGGAGGTTTGGGGCCTGGCGGTCAGCCCAGGTTGGACGACCGCGGGTAGGAGTCGTCCGGATCCGTCAGCACGTTGACCAGGTAGGGGACGCCGGCGGCGAACGCCCGGTCGAGCGCGGGACCGAGATCGCCTGGCTCGGTCACGGTCTCGCCCGCGCCGCCCAAGGCCGCCACCACCCGGTCGTAGCGGCAGCCGGGCTGCAGGTCGGCGGCGACGTCGTAGCCGTAGAGCGCCTGCATCGGGTGCTTCTCCAGGCCCCAGATCCCGTTGTTGCCGACCACCATGACCACGGGCAGCTGGTGGCGGACCAGCGTGTCGACGTCCATGAGCGAGAAGCCGGCGGCGCCGTCGCCGAGCAGGGCCACCACCTGGCGGTCCGGGTGTGCGACGCGGGCGGCGATGGCGTAGCCCATGCCGGTGCCGAGGCAGCCGTAAGGGCCGCTGTCGAGCCAGCACCCGGGCTGGTACACGGAGACGTAGCGCCCGGCGTAGGACACGAAGTCGCCGCCGTCGCAGACCACGACCGCGTCACGCGCCAGCCGCGGCGCCAGCTCGCCGTAGACCCGGGCGGGCAGGATCGGGGTGGCCGCCGCCTCCAGACGCGGGCGGTCGGCCTCGGCCGCGGCCGTCTCCCGCGCCCGCAGCCCGGTGATCCACGGCTCGTGGTCGGCCCGGGGCCCCGAGTACCCGGCGAGGCCGGCGAGGCTCGTGCGCAGGTCCCCCGCCAGCGTCAGCACGTCGACGTGTCGCGCCGCGGCGTCGGCGCTGTCGACCACGTGCACCACGGTGGCGTCCCCGAAAGACCCGAACGACAGGCGGAAGTCGAGCGGCGTGCCCACCACCACCACCAGGTCGGCGTCGCTCTTGAGCAGCGCCCGCGTCCGGCTGAGCGCGAGCGGATGGTCGGCCGGCAGGCAGCCGCGCCCCTGGCCGTTGGCGAACGCGGGCACCCGCAGGTGCTCCAGGGCCGCCACCAGCTCGCCCTCGGCACCCGCCCACCACACGTCGCTGCCGGCGATCAGCATCGGCCGCTCGGCCTGGGCCAGCATCCCCGCCACCCGGGCGACCACCGCGGGGTCGGGCTCGGCCGCGGCGGGCACGACCGCCTCCGGGACCGCTGCACTCCCCCGCCGGAACACCACGTCCAGCGGGAAGTCGAGGAACGCGGGGCCACGGTGCGGCGTGAGGGCGGTCACGGCCGCGTCGTGGACGGCGGCCGGGATGTCCTCGACCGACGTGACGGTGCGGGCCAGCTTGGTGACGCTCGCCAGGAGTGGCACGTGGTCGAGCTCCTGCAGCGATCCGGCGCCCCAACGGGCCTGGGGTGCCCGCCCCCCGAGCACCACTACGGGCGAGGCGTTGAAGTGGGCCTGCACGACCGCCGACATCCCGTTGGTGATGCCGGGGCCGGCGGTGAGCACCGCCAGGCCCGGACCCCGGGTGAGCCGGGCCAGGCCCTCCGCCGCGAAGGTGGCCGTCTGCTCGTGGCGGACGTCCACGATGCGAACGGGTGGGTCGCGCTTGACGGCCGCGTCGTAGAACGGGAAGACGTGGCCGCCCGACAGCGTGAACAGCGTGTCGACGCCGAAGGGGCGCAGGGCGGCGAGCGCCAGCTCCCCGCCGTGGTCGGTCACCGTGACGCCGGGTTCTCCTGCCATGGAAGAGGCAGTGTGGCAGCCTTCGACCATGAACGTCGGCGTCCAGATGATCTTCCAGTCCTTCGGGTACGGCCCCGAGCTCACCGACGGGCAGGTCGTCGCCGAGGAAGTCCACCTGGGGGTGCTGGCCGACGAGCTGGGCTTCGACGCCCTGTGGCCGGTCGAGCACCACTTCGAGGACTACGCGTTCTGCCCCGACAACACCGTGTTCCTCGCCCACCTGGCGGCGAGGACCCGGCGCATCTCGCTCGGCACGGGGGCGGTGATCCTGCCCTGGAACGAGCCGCTGAGAGTGGCCGAGAAGATCTCGTTGCTCGACCACCTCGCCGGAGGGCGGGTGCTGTTCGGCATCGGGCGCGGCCTGGCGCGGCGGGAGTACGAAGGCTTCGGCATCGCCATGGACGAGTCGCGCGACCGCTTCGACGAGTCCGCCCGCATGGTCATCGACGCGCTGGAGACCGGCTGGATCGAAGGCGACGGTCGCTACTACCACCAGCCCCGCACGCCGATCCGCCCGGCGCCGGCCGGCAGCTTCCGCGACCGCTTCTACTGCGTCGCCATGTCGCCGGACTCGGTGCTGGCGGCCGCCGACCTCGGCGCCCGCATGGTCACCTTCAGCCAGCGGCCATGGGAGGACCAGGCCGTGTCCATGGCGACCTACCGCGAGCGGTTCGAGGCGGCGCACGGGCGGGCGCCCATGCCCCCGATGACGTGCGACTTCGTCTACTGCGACACCGACGCGGCCCGGGCCGAGGACAAGGCCCAGGCCCACATCGCCGGCTACCTCACCAGCGTTATGCAGCACTACGAGCTGGAGTCGGATCACTTCAAGCAGCTCAAGGGGTACGAGAGCTACGCCAGCGCGGTCGATCTCCTCAGCGCCATCGGCCTGGACCGGCTGTGCGAGATGTACCTCGGCGTCCAGGCCTGGGGCACCCCCGACCAGGTGCTCGAGCGCCTGCATGCCCGCCGCGCGATCATCGGCGACTTCGACCTCACCGCGTGCTTCCGCTATGCCGGGCTCCCGCTGGAGGACGCCGAGCGCAGCATGAGAACCTTCGCCCGCGAGGTGCTCCCCGAGCTCCATGCCGACCGCACCACGGTGCGCTGAGACGGAGGACCAGTGCCCCAGCCCAGCCTCGAAGAGCGCTTCGACCGGAAGATCGCCGACCGCCTGCTCGACACCACGCTCACAGCCGGTGGTCTGCCCGGCTACCTGGGCATCGAGCACGTCCGCTTCGAGCCCGGCCGGCTCTGGTGCCGGGCAACGATCAGCGACGAGGTGCTCACCCCGTTCGGCAACGCCCACGGCGGCGTGCTCGCCGCCATCGCCGACCACATCACGGGCATGGTCGTCTACCCGCTCATGAAGCGGGGCCAGTGGGCGGCGACCACCGAGATCAAGGTGAACTACATCGCGCCGGTCCAGACCGGCATCGTCGAGACCGAGGCGTCCGTGCTCGCCATGACCAGCCGCAGCGCCGTCGTGCGGGGTGAGATCCATTTCCAGGGCCGCCTCGCGTGCGCCGCCCAGGGCACCCTGACCATCGTCGATCCGAAATGAGCGCGGGCGCGGCCCAGGCCCTGGTGCTGGAGGCACCGCGGATGCTGCGGCAGCACGAGCTGGCCGTGCCCGACGTCGGCGACGACGACGGGCTGCTGCGGATCGAGGCCTGCGGGCTGTGCGGCACCGACCACGAGCTGTACACGGGAGCGCTCGCCCCCGGCTTCCCGTTCGTGCCCGGGCACGAGGCCGTCGGGGTGATCGAAGCGGTGGGCGACCGGGCCTCGGAGCGCTGGGGGGTGGCGCCGGGCGACCGGGTTGCGGTCGAGGTCTTCCAGTCCTGCGGCGCGTGCGAGCCGTGCCGGCGGGGTGAGTACCGGCGCTGCCGGCGGCACGGGCTGGCGGACATGTACGGCATGATCAGCACCGCCAAGCCACCTGGCCTGTGGGGCGGCTACGCCACCTACCAGTACCTGGCGCCCGACTCGCTGCTGCTGCCCGTGCCCGGCCGGCTCGCGCCCGAGGTGGCGGTGGCGTTCAACCCGCTCGGGGCCGGCATCCGCTGGGGGGTCACGGTGCCGGGGACGAAGCCCGGCGACGTGGTGGCCGTGCTCGGGTGCGGCATCCGCGGCCTGTCAGCCGCGGCGGCGGCCAAGCAGGCCGGCGCCGCGTTCGTGATGATCACCGGCGCGGGCGAGCGCGACCACCTGCGGCTGGAGTGGGCCGCGCGCTTCGGCGCCGACCTGGCCGTCGACGTGCTCGCCGAGGACCCGGTGAGCCGGCTGCGGGCCGAGGCCGACGTCTCGGGCGCCGACGTGGTCGTGGACGTCACGGCCCGGGCCCCGGCGGCCTTCGCGCAGGGCGTCGCCGTGGCGCGGGCGGGCGGCACCATGGTGGTGGCCGGGACGAGGGGCGGCGGCGGCACACCCGGGTTCGACCCCGATCACGTCGTGTACAAGGAGCTGCGCCTCCAGGGCGCCCTCGGGGTCGACACCACGGACTACCGCGCCGCGCTGGACCTCCTCGGCTCCGGGACCTACCCGTTCGCCGACCTACCCCGGATGACCGTCGGGCTCGAGGGCGCCGCCGAGCTGCTGGAGACGATGGCCGGCGAGCGCGGCATCCCGCCGGTCCACGC
>JBKPRV010000620.1:0-13227 GCA_046734715.1 Actinomycetota bacterium
GTGGGACGGCTTGCCGGCGCGTGGCTACGGCGGCACCGCCGACGTCGTGGCGTCGGCGCGGCGGCGGGCGATGCCGGTCACGGTCATCTGGCCGCCGGGCGCCCGTCGCTGACCGACGTCAGGGCTCGGGGTCGGTCGGCGGGGCCGTGTCGCTCGGGGCGTCGGTCGGCTCGGCTGCGTCCTCTTGGGTGGCGCCGTCGGGCGAGATCGAGGGAGCAACGGGTGCGGCCGTGGTGGAGACCGCGACGGGGATGGGCAGGGGTTCGGCGTCGACCAAGGGGTAGTGGCAGGCGACTACGTGGTCGATGCCGTTGGCGGTGACCCGGCGGAGGATGGGCTCCTCGTCGGCGCAGCGGGCTTGGGCTCGGGGGCAGCGGGTGCGGAAGCGGCAGCCGGACGGTGGGGCGAGGGGGGACGGTAGGTCGCCGGCCAGGGCTGTGGGTGGGATCGGGATGTCGGGGTCGGGCTCGGGGACCGCCTCGATCAGTGCCGCGGTGTACGGGTGGGCGGGGCGACCGTACAGGGCGTCGGCGGGGCCTACCTCGCACAGTTTGCCCAAGTACATGACCGCGACCCGGTCGCTGATGTTGCGGACGACCGCCAGGTCGTGGGCGATGAACAGCACGGTGAGGCCGTGCTCGGCCTTGAGGTCCTCCAGCAGGTTGAGGATCTGGGCCTGGACCGAGACGTCCAGCGCCGAGACCGGCTCGTCGCAGATCAGTACCGATGGCTCCAGGATCAACGAGCGGGCGATGCAGATGCGCTGGCACTGGCCGCCGGAGAACTCGTGCGGGCGGCGGTCGCCGGAGGCCTCGGGGTCGATGCCGACCGAGCGGAGCGTGTCCGCGACCCTGTCGGCCGCGCCGTCCCGGCGGCCCCAGATGGACAGGCCCTCGCCCACGATCTCGTTGACACGGCGCCGGGGGTTCAGCGACGAGATCGGGTCCTGGTAGATCATCTGCATCTCGGGGCGCAGCTTGCGCAGCGCCTCCCGGTCGAGGGCCGAGAGGTCCTGGCCCGAGAACGTGACCCGGCCCGATGTCGGCCGGGGGGCGTACATGATGGCCTTGGCCGTGGTCGACTTGCCGCAGCCCGACTCGCCCACCAGGCCCAGCGTCTCGCCCCGGGCCATGTCGAAGCTCACGTCCGAGACCGCCTGCACCCGGTCGTGGCGTCCCAGCCGGAACGTCACCACCAGGTTCTCCACCCGCAGGATGATGTCGTCGCGCTCCCGCAGCGCGGCGGTGCCGCTCCCCGCCACTACGAGGCCTCCTCGTCCGGGACGTAGGTGGTGACGTCGAGCGTCGGGTCGGGCGTCACCGGCATGCCCGCGGCGTTCTCGCCCGCGGCCAGGTTGCGGGCCAGCGCCTCGCCGCCGCCCGGTGAGCCCACCGGGTAGAAGCAGGCGTGCTCGTGGCCCTGGCCCACGTCGACCAGCTGCGGTTGCTCTTCCAGGCAGCGGGGCTGGGCGTAGCGGCAACGGGGGGCGAAGGCGCACGCCTTGGGCAGGGCGACCAGGTCGGGCGGCCGGCCGGGGATGACCTGCAGCCGCGAGTGCCCCGGGTTGGACATCCGGGGGATCGAGCGCAGCAGGCCCTCGGTGTAGGGGTGGCGCCGGTCGTGGAACAGCACCCGGGTCGGAGCCCGCTCCACCACCCGGCCCGCGTACATGACCGCGATGCGGTCGGTGCGGCCGGCCACCACGCCCAGGTCGTGGGTGATGAGGATCAGGCCCATGGCCCGCTCACGCTGCTGGGTCTCGAGCAGGTCGAGGATCTGCTTCTGGATGGTGACGTCCAGCGCGGTGGTGGGCTCGTCGGCGACCAACAGGCGCGGCCCGCACGCCAGGGCGATGGCGATGGTCACCCGCTGGCGCATGCCCCCGGACAGCTGGTGCGGGTAGGCCCGCAGCCGGGCCTCGGGCTCGGGGATGCCCACCGAGCGCAGCAGGGCGATGGCGGTGTTGCGGGCGTCGTTGCGGCTCATGTCCAGGTGGAAGCGCAGCGACTCGGTGATCTGGTCGCCGATCCGCATGGTGCCGTTGAGCGAGGTCATCGGGTCCTGGAACACGATGGCGGCCTCGACGCCCCACACGCTGCGCATGGCCTTGGCCGACAGCCCCACCAGGTCCCGCCCCGACAGCCGCACCCGGCCCCCGATGGTGGCGTTGCGGGCCGAGATCAGCTGCAGGATCGAGCGGGCCAGCACGGTCTTGCCCGACCCCGACTCACCGACGACGCCGAGCGTCTGCCCCGCGTCCAGCTGCAGCGACACGCCGTCGACCGCCACCACATCCCCTCGGGCCGTGGTGAACGACGTCCGCAGGTCGTCGACCTCGAGGAGCGGCCCGTCCTCGAACCCGCCGGGCCGGATGGTCCGACGGGGGCTCATTGGCGCACCTGCGGCACGCCAATGAGCCATCGCCGCTGTGCGGCGGGCAGGGCACTGTGCTCCTTGTGAGCGAGCACACGGTGCTCGCTCATAGGTTGGAGTCCCGCACGTCCAGGCCGCGCCGCAACGTGTCACCCACGAAGTTGAGCGACAGCACGGTGAAGAACATGGCCCCCGCCGGCACCAGCGCCAGGTGGGCGGCTTCCTCGAGGTGCGGCTTGCTGGCGGCGATCATCCCGCCCCAGGTGGGATCGGGCGGCTCGACGCTCAGGCCGAGGATGGCGAGCGAGCCCTCGATCACGATCACCAGGCCCATGGCGACCAGCGCGAAGGCGGCCACCGGCGGGACCACGTTGGGGAGGATCTCCCGGAACAGGATGCGCGACTGCTTGGCCCCGAGCGTGTGGGCCGCATGCACGAAGTCGCGCTGGGCGATCGACAGCGTGTTGGCCCGGGCCACCCGGGTGTAGATGGGGATGGACAGCGCCCCGATCAGCACCGAGATCACCGTGAGGCTGCGGCCCACGAAGGCCAGCACGGCCAGCAGCAGCACCAGGGCGGGGAAGGCCGCGATCACGTCGACGATGGCCATGACCACCCGCTCGGTGCGGCCCCGCACGTAGCCCACGGCGGTGCCGATGACGCCGCCGACCACCAGGCCGATGGTCACGGCGGTCACGCTCACCACCAGCGACACCCGGGCCGCGTGCACCACCCGCGAGAGCTGGTCACGCCCCAGCGAGTCGGCGCCCAGCGGGTGCTCGGCCGAGAACCCGGCGAAGCGGTCGATCACGTTGGGCCGGTTCGGATCGGGGAGCGGCAGGCGGGTGGCGAAGATCGCGCAGAACGCGACGGTGACCAGCCAGGCCACCGCCAGCCAGAACCCGATGCCCTTCTTCCCGCCGCTGCGCCGGAACCGCCAGCGCCGGCGCGCCTGTGGCCCGGTGCCGGCAGGAGCGGGAACGACGTCGAGGGAGGGCTCGTCGTCGACGCCGAGGCCGAGAACCCGGTCGGCGGCGTCGTCAAGTGGTTGCAGCGCTGCCATAGCGAATCCTCGGGTCGAGGAACGTGTAGAGGATGTCGACGATGAAGTTGATGACCACGAAAGCGATGGCGATCACCAGCGCGCACCCCTGAACCATGATGAGGTCCCGCTGCAGGATGGAGTCAACCAGCAACCGGCCCACCCCCGGCAGGGCGAACAGCGTCTCGATGATCACCGCCCCGCCGATGATGGTCGCGACCTGGAGGCCGACCACGGTCATCAGCGAGAAGGAGCTGGGCCGCAGGGCATGGCGGAACAGGATCCGCTTGGTCGGGATGCCCTTGGCGCGTGCCATCGTGATCGAGTCCTGCTGCAGCGTGGTGATCATGTCGGCCCGCAGCAGGCGGGTGTAGACCGCCATCTCGCCGACCGCCAGCGACAGGGCCGGCAGGATGGCGTGGCGGAGGTTGTCGAGCGGATCGGCCGTGAACCGCACCCACCCCGTGGCGGGCAGCCACCCCAAAGTGACCGCGAAGACCAGGATGAGCAGGATCGCGACCATGAACGGGGGCAGCGCCAGCAGGCCGAAGCTGGCGCCGGTGACGAGCCGGTCGGCCCGGCTGCCGGCGCGGAAGGCCGACAGGGTCCCCAGCGGGATGGCGAAGGCCAGCGCGATGAGCACGGCCAGGCCGCCGACCTCCAGCGTGACCGGCAGGCGCTCCCGGATGGCGTCCGCCACCTGCTGGTCGGTGCGGAACGACCGCCCCAGGTCGCCGGTGGCGACATCGCTCAGCCAGGCGCCGTACCGCTCGAGCAGCGGGTCGTCGAGCCGGAGCTCTTCCCGCACGACCTGGAGCGAGTCCGGGTCGTTGGCGGCGTCGGCGCCGAGGATCTGCACGGCCGGGTCACCCGGGAGCAGGCTGGTCAGCAGGAACGTCAGGAACGACACGATCAGCAGCGTCGCCAGCATCGCCGGCAACCGCCTCAGCACGAGTCCCATCGGTCCCTCCCGACCTGCGCTCTGCTCCCGGGTATCACGGCCTCCTGACTACTCCGTCGTCCAGACGAACGCCCAGTGGGTGGTGGCGCCGGGCGTGCCGCCGCCGCCGGTCCCGTCGGGGAAGGTCCAGCCGTCAACGTTCTTCACGTGGTCCTGGGCTGCCAGCACGGCCAGGGTGCTGCCGTAGTAGCTGAGCGGGTAGCCCTCGTTGATCGTCATCGAGATCTCCTCGACGAGGGCCTTGCGCTCCTCGAGGTCGCCCGAGGCGGCCAGCTTGGCCAGGTCTTGGTCGATCGTCGGATCGGTGAACCGGGTGAAGTTCAGCGGGCTCGGCAGCGTGAACGCGTTCCGCAGCGTCGGGTAGGGATCCGCGTCGAGGCCGGCCCGGAAGCACTTGGCCTGGAAGTCGCCGGAAAGGGCCTCGGCCACGTGGGTGGCCTGCTCAACCTGCCGGAGCTCGACCTGGACGCCGATGTCCTGCCAGAACGACTGGTACAGCGACGCCAGGTCCACCAGCACGGGCTCCGGCAGGCAGTCGTAGCGGAAGCTGACCGGCTCACCCGGCGCCTTGCCGTCGGACCGGTTCGGGTCGTTCACGTACTCGTCGATGAGCTCTTGCGCGGCCTCCGGGTCGTATGAGGGCCACGCGTCGGCCACTTCCTGCGAGTAGTACGGGCTGTCCTCGCTGAAGATCTGGGTCGACGGCGGGACCACGCCGGTGCCGCCCTGGACCTCGATGAGCTGCTCCTGGTCCTGGGCCAGCACCAGCGCGTGACGCACCCGCACGTCGTCGAGCGGGGGCTTGGTCGTGTTGAAGATGGTGGTGCCGGTGGTGTTGCCCAGGAACTCGTAGTTGTCGACGCCGTCGAGGTCGCGGGCGCGGATGCCCGTGCTCTGGCGCAAGGTCTGCATCACGTCGATGTCGCCGGTCTCCAGGCTGGACAGCCGGGTGTCTTCGTCGGGGATGGGCCGGAAGACGATCTCGTCCAGGTAGGGGACGCCCTCCTGCCAGTAGTTCGGGTTCTTCTTGACCACCAGGCGCGAGTCACGCTCCCAGCTGTCGAAGACGAACGGCCCGGTGCCGACCGGCATCGACCCCGAGTTGGCACCGTTGGCGGCTGCCGCCGTGGGTGAGAACGGCCAGCCGATGGCCAGGCCCAGTTGGTCGGCGAACCCGGAGTTGGGCGTCGGCATCACGTACTTGTAGGTGAGGTCGTCGATGACCTCCAGGTTGACGTCTCTCAGCGCGCCGGCCGTGTTGGCGCCCGGCGCTTTCAGGTACGTGTCGAAGATGGTCTTCATGGCCTGCGAGTTCAGCGGCGTGCCGTCGTGGAACTGCACGTTCGGGCGCAGCTTGACCGTCCACTCGGTGAAGTCGGCGTTGGCCTCGACCGACTCGGCCAGGTACGGATGGATCTCGCCGTTCTCGTCCAGGCGCACCAGCGGGTCGTAGATCGCATACGCGACCGCGACGCCGGAGTTGGCGAAGTTGGCCGACCCGGGCTGCCAGCCCGGCGTCTCGGCCTCGAGCCCCACCGTGATCGAGCCCCCGGATACAGGCTCACCTTGTTCCGACTGGTCGCTCTCCTCGCCGGTCGGCTCGCCGCCCTCGTCGTCGTCGTCGCCACCGCCGCAGGCGGCGGCGAGGGCGGTCAGGACCAGGAGAATGGCGAGCAGCCTGCGCGCGCCAACCCTGCTGTCTTTCGGTCCCACTCCTCGTCCCCCTGTGTTTGTGCTCGCCCCCAGAGTGACGAGCGGCACATCGATAGTAAAGCGAGTGTGCCACACCGGCAAACGGCAGGTGTGTGACTTTAGGCGTCTGATGGTGTGTCAGATCGAGACGAGGCCACCGATCATGCGCTCGACCACCTGCGCCACACGTTCGTCCAGGTCAGGCGGGTCGCTGCCCAGCTCCCCGGCGAAGCGCTCGCGGAACACCAGGTACCCGTAGACGAGGGCGGACAGGGCGATGTGCACGGCGTCGATGTCGATGTCGGCGGGGAGGGCACCGTCGGCCACGTCCCGGGCCAGGCGGCCCCGAGCCCCCTCGAGGTCGGGGACGGTGTGGAGGCTGTCGTCGCCGTCGAGGGTCAGCAGCGTGGCCAGCAGCACCGCCCGCCGGTGGGCCACGAAGGTGCGCAGGAAGCGGGAATAGCGCTCCGCTGCGGGCAGGGCGAAGCCGGGCGCGGAGTCGCCGAATCGCTGCTGGGCATCGGCCCGCAAGGCGGCCCGGAGCAGGTCCCGACGCGAGCCGAAGTAGTGGTATACGAGGCCCCGGTTGACGCCCGCCTCCTCGGCCACCTCCCGGAGGTTCAGCCCGGCGAGCACCCCGTTGCGCTCGACCAGGGTGAGCGCTGCCTTCTGGAGGGCCGCCTCGGTGGCGGCGCGATCAGGCGGGCGAGTCGAACGTGCGGGCATCGCGCAACATGTTGACAGATCTGCACGACGCGTCGCGCCCCTACCACTACGTAGGGCGTTGGCGCGGGCGGCGTGGTGGAGGGCGAAGCCATGATTGCTACTATCGGCGTAGGAGAAATTCACCGCTGATCGCCGTCCGAAGGGACCGCTCATGGCAGTAGCCGATCTCGACCTGGGGCGCTACAAGCTCGGCTGGGCCGACGAGGAGAACTACGTCTTCAAGCCCAAGAAGGGCCTGTCGGAGGACATCGTCCGCGAGATGTCGTGGATGAAGGGCGAGCCCGACTGGATGCTCGACTACCGCCTCAAGTCGCTGAAGCACTTCGAGCGCCGGCCCATGCCCACCTGGGGCGGCGACATGTCCGAGATCTACATCGACGACATCTACTACTACGTCAAGCCCACCGAGACGCAGGTCGACGAGTGGGACGAGCTGCCCGAGTCGATCAAGAAGACGTACGAGAAGCTGGGCATCCCCGAGGCCGAGCGCAAGTACCTGGCCGGCGTCACCGCGCAGTACGAGTCCGAGGTCGTCTTCCACCGCAACCGGGAGGACCTGGCGCGCCAGGGTGTGCTGTTCACGGACATGGACACCGCCCTGCGTGAGCACCCCGAGCTGGTGAAGCCGTACTTCGGCACCATCATCCCCAAGAACGACAACAAGTTCGCGGCGTTGAACTCCTCGGTCTGGTCCGGCGGCTCGTTCATCTACGTGCCGCCGGGCGTCGAGGTGGAGATGCCGCTCCAGGCCTACTTCCGCATCAACGCGGAGAACATGGGCCAGTTCGAGCGGACGCTGATCATCGCCGACGAGGGCGCCAAGGTGCACTACATCGAGGGCTGCTCGGCCCCGGTGTACACCACCGACTCGCTGCACTCGGCGGTGGTCGAGATCGTGGTGAAGCCCAGTGCCCGGGTGACCTACACGACCATCCAGAACTGGTCGTCCAACGTGTTCAACCTGGTGACCAAGCGGGCCCGGGTCGAGGCCGAGGGTCACATGGAGTGGATCGACGGGAACATCGGCTCCCGCCTGACCATGAAGTACCCGTCCGTGTACATGGTCGGCCCCAAGGCCTCGGGCGAGGTGCTCTCGGTGGCCTACGCGGGGCCGGGCCAGCACCAGGACGCCGGGGCCAAGATGGTCCACGCCGCCCCCGAGACCACGTCCAAGATCGTGTCCAAGTCGATCTCCAAGGACGGCGGCCGCACGTCCTACCGGGGCCTGGTCCGCATCGAGGACGACGCCTACGGCTGCAAGAGCCACGTGCAGTGCGACGCGCTGATCCTCGACGAGGACTCGGTGAGCGACACCTTCCCCTACATGGAGGTGGGGGCCCGCGACGCGGTCGTCGGCCACGAGGCCACCGTGTCCAAGGTGGCCGACGAGCAGCTCTTCTACCTCATGTCCCGCGGCCTGTCGGAGGAGCAGGCCATGAGCATGGTGGTGAACGGCTTCATCGAGCCGGTCACCCGCACCCTGCCCATGGAGTACGCGGTGGAGTGGAGCCGCCTCATCGAACTCCAGATGGAGGGATCCGTCGGCTGAACCGGCCCCGGGGCCGCCGCGACGGCCCTGGTGCCTGGCACAATGGTCCCGTGCCGATGCGCCAGGACTGCAAGCATTTCGAGTCACGCACCTACCGCAACGGCGAGACCGTGCGGAAGTGCGATCTCGACCTGGCGCCCGAGGCGCCGTGGCGGTGCCCGGAGAACTGCCCGCGCTATGAGCGGCGCATAGCCGACGTCAACTGGTCGCACGGCTCGCTGGTGACACCCAAGACGCCCGCCGAGCCGCTCGACGCGCTCGACCGGGGCGACGACTCGGTGGCCCGCCTGCTGGACGAGGCCGAGGAGATCGTCAACGCCGCGGGGCCCGACATCATGGCCCAGGTGCAGGAGGAGCAGCAGCGGGGCGCCGGCTCCCGCTGGCGCCTCTGGCGGCGCCGCAAGCACGACTAGCGACCCGCTCACACCGCTCCGGTAGAACCGCGTCGGAAATCTCCCGCCGGGGTGATCCGACAGGGTGCTGCGGCACGCGTAGCATCCGGGACCAAGGCAGATCCCGGCGGCTGGAGCTGGGAGCGCTTTGGCGAGTTGCCGGAGCTGGGAGGTCGGAACGGTCGTGAGACGCGGGGTTGCAGCAGGAGCGCTGATGGTCGGCGCGCTGGTCCTCCTGGGGGCCTGTGGCGACGACGACAGCAGCACGCCCGCGACCGACCTGGGCGACGACGACGCCGGCGACACCACCGCTACCGAGCAGGAGCTCGTCGACGCCTACGAGGCGAGCTGGAACGATTTCATCCGGGCGGGGGACCCACCCCAGCCCGACGCGCCGTTCCTGGCGGACCACAACACGGGCCAGGCCCTCACCGACGCCCGCAACCTGCTGCAGAGCTATGTGGCCGAGGGTGTGGTCATGCGGGGGACCTACGAGTTCGACGCCCAGGTCGTCGAGAGCAATGACCAAGAGGCGACGGTGCACGACTGCGGGCTCAACCAGCTGGAGGGGGTTGTGGCCGCCACCGGCGAGGTGGTGGACCAGTCCGACGACGTGCGGGACGGGTTGATCGCCGCCCTCGTGCTCGAGGGTGGCGAGTGGAAGGTCACGAGCCTGCAGAAGAGCGAAGAGGTGTGCGCGGATGCATAGGAACTGGGCCAGGGCCGCGGCGGTCGCCGTCGTGGCCGCGATGGCACTCGGCAGCGGGGCGACCGGCGCGGGCGCCGAGGACCCGTCGGGCGACTTCGGCGACCGGGCGGGTGGGAGCACCAACGGCAACACGGTGGTCGGCAACGCCAGCACGGGCGACAACGGCCACGCCCCGCCGGCCGGGGCCGACGACGGCTCCAACGGGCCGAACTGCACGACGAGCGACGGGACGCCCGGCTACCTGCGCTACGAGGGCCTGCAGTACACGACGATGGAGGAGCAGCGCACCGAGATCCGGCCCGAGGAGCAACGGCCGGGCGTGTACCTCCACATCTACTGCAACGACGAGTACCTGGACTTCGCCTTCTTCCCGGACAACGAGCCGCGGGTCGATCCGAGGCAGCTGGCCAGCACCGTGGTGGTCCCCGTTCCCACGCCCGAGATCAGCACCAGCCCCGAGCCGGGCAACCACCTGGTCGGCATGGAGGCCTGGTTCTGGGTCCAGGGCGAGATGTTCGAGACGGCCCAGGACGGCACGGCTGCGGGCGGTGTCAGGGTCACGGTGCGGGCCGTGCCCGGCGCGTTGACCATCGATCCCGGCGACGGCACCGGCAGCTTCACGTGCACGGAGACGCCGGCCTACACGCCGGGTGGTACGTCGCCATGCACGCACGTCTACCAGCGGGCGGGCCACTACGTCGCCACGGCCTCGATGACGTTCCGGACCTCGTTCACCTCCAACATCGGCGTTCGGGGGAACCTGGCGCCGATCACCACCAGCGCGAGCGTGAACCTGGCGGTGTCGGAGGCGCAGGCCATCAACACCTGAGCCGGAACGGGTGGTTCCGCCGGTGGCACACCCGGGTAGGCTGACCGTTCCCTGAACGCGGCCCCGCACCGCTCGGGCGAGCTGCGAAAGGACCGACGCTGAGCAACTTCACCCCCGCCGCCTCCGCCGCGCTCGACGGACCATCCTGGCTGCAGGAACGCCGGGCTGCGGCGGCGGCCGCGTTCGCTGCCGCCGAGCTGCCGACCACCGACGAGGAGGTCTGGCGCTACAGCCGCATCGACCACCTCGACCTCGACGCCTACGCCCCCGCCAACGGGGGTGACGGCGCGCTGCCGGAGGGCGTGCAGGCCCTCGTCGACGCGGTGGACCGGCCGGCCGCCGTCGTGGTCGTGCGCAACGGCCGGGTGGTGGAGGTCGAGCTGGGAGAGTCCGCGGCCAAGGGCGTGGTGGTCTCCGCCGCGGGCGACGGCCACGGCGGGGTCGTGGGCGCGGCACTGGCCGAGCCGCCGGACGTGTTCGCCACCCTCAACGACGCCTTCGTGGCCGACCCGGTGGTGGTGGACGTGCCCGCGGGCGTGGTGGTGCCGGCACCCGTGGTCGTGGTGCATCTCACCGAGGGCGAGGGTGTGGCCGCCTTCCCCCGGCTCGTGGTGCGGGCCGGCGACGACAGCGAGGTCTCGGTGCTGGAGATCCAGGCGTCCGGCGCCGGCAATGCGCTGGTGGTGCCGGTGACCGAGATCCTCGTGGGCCGGGCCGCGCGGGTCGGCCACGTGACCGTGCAGCAGCTGGGCCTGGCGACCTGGCAGCTCGGCCTGCAGGTCTCGCAGGTGGGGGCCGAGGCGACGATCCGCACCACGAGCGTCGGCTTCGGCGGCGACTACGCCCGGCTGCGGACCGACTGTCGCATGCTCGGCCGGGGCGCCACCGGCGAGCTCGACGCCGTCTACTTCGGCGAGGGCACCCAGACGCTGGACTTCCGCACGTTCCAGGACCACGTTGCCCCGGACTGCACGTCCAACCTGCTGTTCAAGGGCGCCGTGGGGGGCCAGTCGCGGTCGGTGTACACCGGGATGATCCGGGTGGGGAAGCAGGCCCGGGGCACCAACGCCTTCCAGACCAACCGCAACGTGAAGCTGTCGGAGGGCGCGTGGGCCGAGTCGGTCCCCAACCTGGTGATCGAGAACAACGACGTGCGCTGCAGCCACGCCTCCGCGGTGGGGCCGGTGGACGAGGACCAGCGCTTCTACGTCGAGAGCCGGGGCGTGCCCACCGACGAGGCCGAGCGGCTGATCGTGGGCGGCTTCTTCGACGAGGTGCTGAGCCGGTTGCCGGTGGCGCCGGTGGTGCCGCTGCTGCGGGCGACGATCGGCGCCAAGTTCGCCCGGAAGGACGCCTGATGGCCAAGGTCCCGCTGTGCCCCCTGGAGGAGCTGGCCTCGGGCAGCGCCCGCCACTTCGACGTGGGCCGCCACCGGCTCGCGGTGGTGAGGATCGACGAGGACGTCTACGCGCTCCACGACGTGTGCTCGCACCAGGAGGTGCCCCTGTCCGAGGGCGAGGTCGACACCGACGAGCGCGCCATCGAGTGCTGGAAGCACGGCAGCCAGTTCGACCTCGTCACCGGCGAGCCGCTGTCGCTGCCGGCCACCAGGCCGGTGGCCGTCTATGACGTCCGCGTGGACGACGGCATGATCGTGGTGGTGCTGCCCGATGAGTGACGCGCACGTGCTGGAGATCGGGGGCCTGCGAGCCGCGGTGGCGGGCAAGGAGATCCTGCGCGGGCTCGACCTCACGGTCCGCTCGGGCGAGGTCCACGCGGTGATGGGCCCCAACGGTTCGGGCAAGTCCACGCTGGCACACGTCCTCATGGGCAAGCCGGGCTACGAGGTGCTGGGCGGCTCGGTCACGCTCGACGGCGTCGACCTGCTGGGCCTGACCCCGTGGGAGCGGGCGCAGGCCGGGCTGTTCCTGGCCCTGCAGTACCCGACCGAGGTCCCGGGCGTCTCGCTGAACGACCTGCTGGCCTCGGCGCTGCGGGCCGCGGGCCGCGACCCCGAGGGCGTGGAGGCGGCCATTCGGGTCGAGGCCGAGCGGCTGGCGCTCGATCCCCGGCTCATCGACCGGCCCCTGAACGTGGACCTGTCGGGCGGCGAGAAGAAGAAGAACGAGACGCTGCAGCTGGGGGTGCTCCACCCGGCCATCGCGGTGCTGGACGAGCTGGACTCGGGCCTGGACGTCGACGCGCTGCGGGCCACGTCCCGGCGCATCGAGGCCGCCACCCAGGCGAGCGACGGGTCCCCGGGCCTGGGCGTGCTCGCCATCACCCACTACAGCCGGCTGCTCCACGAGCTGCGCGCCGACCAGGTGCACGTGCTGGCCAAGGGCACCATCGTCCGGTCGGGCGGCCCCGAGCTGGCGCTGGAGCTGGAGGAGCGCGGCTACACCGGCCTCCTCGGCGCCGAGCTCGCGGGTGAGCCCGACGAGGGCAGCCCGGTCAGCGTCCGCCCCACCATCGACGACCCCTTCGGCGGCCCCGGCCCCTTCGGCGAGTCGGGACTCTAGAGGCGCCAGGCGCCCCCGCCGGGCAGCGGGCGCAGGTTGAGATCGCCGGCCATCCATTGGGCTTCGGCGCGGAGGCCGGCGATCCACTCGCGGTCGGAGGGGCGGCCGCGAGCTTCCAGGACGGCGGCGAGGGCGGCTTGGGTCCACGCGACCCAGGGGCGGGCGCGGAGGGCGGTGTGGAGGCGCAGGGCGGACAGCAGGTTGCGCTCGGCTTCGGCCCACTCGCCCTCGGCCGCGGCCAGGCGGCCCAGATGGAAGGAGGCGGCGCCGGCGAAGGTGCGGTAGCCGAGGCCGCAGACCAGGTCGGCGTGCGGGGCCAGCCAGGAGCGGGCCCGGGGGTCGCCCGCCAGGGCGGCCAGGCCCAGGTCGTGGAGGGCGTGCAGGGACGCCGGCGACGCCGGTGAGGCCGGTACGGGCCACGAGGCCGGCGAC
>JBKPRV010000621.1:0-9391 GCA_046734715.1 Actinomycetota bacterium
GCCCGGGAGACCGGCGCCTGGGCGCAGCGGCCCGCTTCAGCCGCCGTGGCGCCCGGGGTCGAAGTCCCCACCGGAAGGGTGCTGGTGGTGGCGGGCGCGGTCCCCGGCCTCGACGGCGAGCTGGTCCACGCCGCGGCCGCCGCCCGGAGCTGGCCGGTCGTGGCCGAGCCCCGCTCGCCCGCCTGGCTCCCGGCGGACACGAGCGTGACCCACCTCGACGCCATCCTCCGCTCGCCGCGGGCCGCCGAGGCCCTGCGGCCCGACGTGGTGGTGCGCCTGGGGGCGCCGGGCTCGTCCCGGGTGGTGAACGAGTGGCTGGCGGCGTCGGGCGCTCCCGAGATCGTGCTCGGCGCACCCGCGTGGTCCGACCCCTCCGGGACCGCCGCGGTCGTGTCCGGCGAAGACCCGGCCGGCTTCCTGCAGGCGGCGCGCCGCGCTCCCACCGAGCCGACCCCCGGCGGCTGGCTCGACGCCTGGCAGGCCGCCTCCACCGCTGCGGCCAAGGCCCTGGCGGACGAGCTCGATGGGGCGATCGCCGCGACCGAGCCGGGCGTGGCCCGGGCCGTGGTGGCCGCCCTGCCGGACGGCGCCCGGCTGGTGGTGTCGTCGTCCATGCCGATCCGGGACGTGGAGCGCTACGCCGCCCCTCGGGCCGGCCTGGTCACCATCGCCAACCGCGGGGCCAACGGCATCGACGGCATGGTGTCCACCGCGCTGGGCGTGGCGCTGGGATCGGCGGCGCCGACCGCGCTGTTGGTGGGCGACATCGCCCTACTCCACGACAGCAACGGGCTGCTGGGCGCAGCGGGCCGGAATGCCGACCTGGTGTGCGTGGTGGTGGACAACGACGGTGGTGGCATCTTCTCGTTCCTGCCCCAGGCCACCGCGCTGGCCGAGGTGCGCTTCGAGACGCTGTTCGGCACGCCCCACGGCCTCGACCTGGTGGCGCTGGCATCCGCCTACGGCGTGGACGCCCGCCGGCTGCCACCCGGCGAGGACGTCGCCACCGCCGTGAGCCGAGCGGTTGAGGCCGGCGGCGTGCGGGTGCTGGTGGTGCCGACCGACCGCGCCGCCAACGTGGCCGAGCACGGCCGCCTGGACGAGGCCATGGCCGCCGCGGTCGAGGCCGCGCTCGGGACTTAGGGGCGGACCAGGGCGGAGAGCAGGGCGCCCAACTTGGCCCGGGTCTCGGCCAGCTCGGTGGGCGGATCGCTGTCGGGCACGATGCCGTTGCCGGCGAAGACCCGGGCTCGGGCCCCCGAGATCTCGGCGCAGCGCACGGAGACCGCCCAGGTGCCATTGCCGGCCGCGTCCGCCCAGCCACAGGTGCCGGCGTAGCGGCCGCGGTCGATGCCCTCGTGCTCGGCGATCCAGCGCACGGCGTCCGCCCTTGGCCAGCCGGCCACCGCGGGGGTGGGGTGCAGCGCCGCCACCAGCTCCAGTACCGAGGGCGTGGGGCGGGACAGGCGCCCCTCCACCAGCGTGGCCAGGTGCTGCACGTTGGCCACCGCGACGACCGACGGCTCGGCCTCGTAGTCGACGTAGGAGCACCAGCCGAGCAGGGTGTCGTGGACCATGTCGATGGTGACCTGGTGCTCCTGGCGGTCCTTGGCCGAGGCCAGCAACGAGGCCGCCAGCCGCTGGTCGGTGGCGGGGTCGCCACCGCGGGGCGCGGTGCCGGCCATGGGGTGCGAGCGGACCACGTCGCCGGTCACCGACACCAGGAGCTCGGGGCTGGCGGCCACGAACCCGCCGATGCCCACCAGGTGGCAGCCGGGGTAGGCGGCGCGCAGGCGTTCCAGCACGACCTGGCGGTCGAGGGCCACGTCGGTGGTGACGTCCACCTGCCGGGCCAGGACCACCTTGTCGAACGCGCCGCCGGCCATGACCTTGGTGGCCCGAAGGACGAGATCGCACCAGGTTTCCGGGCTCATCTGCGACTCGACGACGTAACGCTGGGGCTGTCGACCGGCATGACGCGGCCCCACCAGGGCGACCTCGCCGGGGCCGCCGTCGCGGGCCTCGTCGGGCACCAGCTCGGTGATCCAACGGGTCCCGTCTCCGGCGCGGCCCACCACCACCTCGGGCACGACGAGGGTGGCGGCGCCGCCGGGGACGAACGGTAGGGCCCCGAAGGCCACCGCACCGGTCCCGGGGGCGACCACCTCGTCGTCGGACTCGATCGCGGCCAGCGTCGCCGCCGCGGCCGATGCTGCGGCGGCGGGGTCGCCGGCGGGCCAATCGATGGCGAGGGCCTGGCCCCGGCCGGCCAGGCCGGAGCGGCCCTTCTCGAACACGAAGCCGTCGCGGCCGGCGAAGGCCACCAGGTCGACGTCGGCGTCCAGCCGCCGGGTGCGGGCGACGAGGGTCATGGCAGCCTCGTCCCGGTGACCAGCTGGGCGATGCCGCCCGACAGCAGGCGGCGCTCGACGCCCTCAAAGCCCGCGGCCGCCATCATCGCCAGCATCTCGTCCGGCGGCGGCATGTAGGCCACCGAGCGGGGCAGGTAGCGATAGGCGGCGGGGTCGGACAGCAGCCCGCCGATCCAGGGCACCACCCTGCCGAAGTACACCCCGTGGCCCCAGCGCAGGATCGGGTTGGTGGGCGTCGCCACCTCCAGCAGGGCGATGCGGCCTCCGGGCCGCACGACCCGGACCAGCTCGTCCCACAGCGGGGCCAGGTCCACCAGGTTGCGCAGCGCGAAGCCGCAGGTGACCCCGTCCACCGCCCCGTCCCGCACCGGGAGGCGCAGGGCGTCGCCCTGCACGAGGGGGGCGGTGGTCCGGGCGGCGGCCAGCATCCCGAAGGACAGGTCGACGCCCACCGGCACCAGCGCGGACGCCTGCAGCTCCCGGCAGAGGTCACCGGTCCCGCACGCGAGGTCGAGCACCGTGGAGCCCGGGCGCAAGGTCAGCGACCGCACCGTCAGCCGGCGCCAGCGCACGTCGAGCCGGAACGTCATGATGCGGTTGACCAGGTCGTACCGGGGCGCGATGGCGTCGAACATGCTGCGCACCGCGGTCGCCTTCTCGTCTCCCTGGGGCAGCGAGTCGGGCATCGTGAAGCGGGCCATCCCCGGGCATCGTACGGGCGGCCGGCGCCGCCTCCGGAATCCGGACACAGCCGAGTGGATGACCGGGGCGGGGCCCGGCGCGCCTACGCTGCGGTACGTGGCCAGGGCTCATTTCCGTCTCTTCGGCATTCCCATCCGCGTCGAGCCCTTCTTCTTCATCGTGGTCGCGCTGTTCGGCATCCGGCTGGAACCGCTGTGGTTGGTGTTCGCCTGGGTGATCCTGGCGTTCATCTCCGTGCTGGTGCACGAGCTGGGCCACGCGGTGACCTACCGGCTGCTCGGCCAGCGCTCGGCCATCGTGCTCCACGGCTTCGGGGGCTTCACCGTGCCCGCGGGCGGCGGGCGCCAGGTGCTGTCCAAGCCCAAGTCGGTGATCGTGAGCCTGTCGGGGGCGTTCACCCAGCTCATCCTGCTGGGCATCCCCGCCCGGCTGGCCACCCGCAGCCAGTGGGGGCGGGAGCAGCGCATCCTCTGGCAGTTCGGCGACGGCGGGTTCAGCTGGTACCCGGTGCTCGAGCTGATGGCGTTCATCAGCATCTGGTGGGCGGTGTTCAACCTCCTGCCCATCCGCCCGCTCGACGGCGGGCATGTGGCCGAGACGCTGTTCGGGTTCCAGACCGCCTGCAAGCTGTCCATCGGCGCCGCCATCATCGCCGCCTTCGTCACCTTCCGGTCGGGGGCGTTCGGGTACGTCGGGATCATCTACTTCGGCCTGTTCGCCTTCCTCAACTACCGCGACCTCCGGGACGACCAGCAGACCGGCACCTTTGACGTGGACGCCCCCGACGCGGCCGGCCGGGGCGGCGGGCGCGCCACCCGGCGACGATCGCGGGCCAACCTGGCCGTCGTGAGCGGGCGGGAGGCCATCCCCGACCTGACGCCGCGCCTGCCGATGGCCGAGGCCGAGACCCGGGCCTGGAACGCCCTGCGGTCGGGGGACGGGGGCCGGGCGGCATCGATCATGCGCCAGGCCGGCGACGGCGGGAACCGCTTCCTGCGGGCCAGCATCGCCCTGGTCACGGGGCCGGTGGAGATGTCCGACGACCTGTTCGAGGCGGCCTACCGGGCCGAGCCCGCGGGCCCGCCCAACCTGGTCCCGGCCTCGCTGCTGGCCGACTCGGGCCGGGCGGTCCCGGTGGCGGCCCGGCTGGTGGCGTCCGGACGCCAGGGGGTGGAAGCGGCCAGCGGCCTCCAGACCCACCTGCACTACGCCGAGCGCTTCCGGGCCGCGGCCGAAGTCGGCGAGCAGGTGTTCGCGGCCCGGCCCCAGAGCCCGGCCCAGACCGCCTTCGAGGTGGCGTGCTCGTGGGCGCGCGCCGGCAACCCGGACGAGGCGCTGCGCTGGGTGGAGGCCGCCGTGGACGCGGGGTTCCGCGCCCCGGGCCTGCTGGACGGCGAGCCCGACCTGGCCCCGGTGCGGGCCCTCCCGGGCTGGCCCGCCGTCCGCTCGCGGCTGTCAGCCTGATTCAGACGTAGTAGCGGAGGACGTTCTCCGCCACGCAGGCGGGCTTGGGCGCGCCCTCGCACTCGAAGGTGAAGCGCATGACCACCTGGGCGCCGCCCTCGATGTCGGCGACGTCGAGCAGCTCGACACCCACCCGCAGCTTCGAGCCCACCGGGACCGGCGACGGGAACCGCACCTTGTTGCAGCCGTAGTTCACGCCCATCGAGATGCCGCTGACGGCTACGACCTGAGGCACGAGACGCGGGCCCATCGACAGGGTCAGGTAGCCGTGGGCGATGGGGCCACCGAACGGGCTCTCCCGCTTGGCCCGCTCCACGTCGACGTGGATCCACTGGTGGTCGCCGGTGGCGTCGGCGAAGAGGTTCACCTGCTCCTGGGTCACCTGGACGTAGTCGCTGTAGCCCAGGTGCTGGCCCACGAGGTCACGTAGCCCGTCGATTCCCTGCACGATGGTGGTCATGACGGCGATGATGCCCCAGGCCCCGGGGCCGTACCCAACCGACGTGTGCGCCGTGGTGCTGGCCGCGGGGGAGGGCGCTCGTCTGCGCCCCCTGACCCGCCTGCGCCCCAAGGTGCTGTGCCCCGTAGGCGACGACGCCCTGGTGGACCTCGCCATCGCCCGTGCCCAGACCGCGGTCGGTCCCGACGGGGCGGTGGCGGTCAACGTGTGCCACGGCCGGGAGATGGTCGAGGCCCACCTGGAGGGCCGCGCCCACATCTCGGTCGAGGAGGGCGAGGCGCTGGGCACGGCCGGTGCCCTCGGGCTGCTGCGCCCGTGGATCGACGGCCGCGGCGTGCTGGTCCTCAACGGCGACACCTGGGCTCCGGGCGACCTGGCGGGCGTCGTGGAGGGCTGGGACCGCAGCCGGATCCGGGTGCTGGTGTCGGGCGAGGACCACCTGGGCCCCGAGAGCCGCATCGCGGGGTCGATCATGCCCTGGCGCGAGGTGGCCCGCCTGGAACCGGAGCCGGCCGGCATGTGGGAGGTGTCGTGGCGCGACCGGCTCGACGAGATCGAGGTCGTGCGGTGGGACGGCCCTTGGGTCGACTGCGGCACCCCGGCCCAGTACCTGTGGGCCAACCTGGCCGCGTCGGGCGGGGTGTCGGTGGTGGGCGAGGGCGCGCAGGTGGAGGGCAGGCTCGACCACTGCGTGGTGTGGCCCGGCGCCCGGGTCCGCCCGGGCGAGAGCCTGGCCTACGCCATCCGGGCCGACGACTACATGACGGTGCTGGTGCGCTGAGCGGGTGACCGCAGCTCGACCCGCGCCGCCAGCTGGCCGCAGGCGGCGTCGATGTCGGTGCCCCGGTTGCGGCGGACCGTGGCGTTGACGCCGAGGTCCTCCAACCGCTGGCGGAAGCCGCGCACGCCGTCGGGCGCCGTGCCCCGGGTGCGGTAGCCGGGCGTGGGGTTGAGCGGGATGAGGTTGACGTGGGCCGGCAGCGGCAGCGAGCGGGCCAGCTCGGCGAGCTCCCGGGCGTCGGAGAGCCGGTCGTTGGTGCCGTCGATGAGCGCCCACTCGAACGACAGGCGCCGGCCTTTGGCCCGCAGGTAGTCGGCGCACGCGCCCATCAGCACCGACAGCGGGTAGCGCCGGTTGATGGGGACCAGCTCGTTGCGCAGGTCGTCGTTGGCCGCGTGCAGGGACACCGCCAGGTTGACCGGCAGCTCCTCGGCCGCCAGCCGGCGGATCCCCGGCACCAGGCCCACGGTGGACAGAGTGAGGTGGCGGGCGGACAGGCCCAGGTCGTCGTGGATGCGCACCACCGCGGGCCAGACCCGGTCGTAGTTGGCCAGGGGCTCGCCCATGCCCATGAACACCACGTTGCCCAGCCGCCGGCCGGAGTCCCGGGCCCGGCGGGCGGCCCGCACCACCTGCTCGACGATCTCGCCGGTGCCGAGCTGGCGCTGGAAGCCGGCCTGGCCGGTGGCGCAGAAGCCGCAGCCCATGGCGCAGCCCGCCTGGGTCGACACGCACACGGTCGTGCGGTCCCGGTAGTGCATCAGCACCGTTTCGACCCGGGCGGCGCCCTCCAGCTCGAACAGCCACTTGACCGTGTCGCCGCTAGGAGTGGCCGACTCGGCCGCGGGGTGGAGGGCGGCGGGCAGCTCCTCGGCCAGGCGGGTTCGCAGCGCCTTGGGCAGCATCGTGAGCTCGTCCGGCTCGGCCAGCTGGCGGTGGAGGCCGTCCCACAGCTGGTCGACGCGGTAGCGCGGCTCGCCCGCCAGCAGGGCGGACAGCTCGGCACGGTCGAGGTCGTAGCGGGTGGGCACGATGATCGAGCGTAGGGCGACCCGGCCGCGATGGATACCGTCGCGGCGTGGACACAGACCGCGACGCACCCCGCCAACGGCGCCCGGCCCCCCATCCCGAGCACCACCACCGGGACGTGCAGGGCGGCTCGGCCCGCGCTGCGGTGTTCGGGGTGAGCGACGGGCTCGTGAGCAACATGGGCCTCATCCTCGGCGTGGCCGGGGCCGACCCCGCACCCGCGGTGGTGCGCCTGGCCGGGCTGGCCGGGCTCATCTCGGGCGCCATCTCCATGGCCGCCGGCGAGTACAACTCCATGCGGGTCCAGTCCGAGCTGCTCCAGCGCGAGTTGGCGGTCGAGGCGACCGAGCTGCGGCGCCGGCCCGATCTCGAGACGGCGGAGCTGGCCGGGATCTACGAGCAGCGGGGCCTGGACCCGGCCCAGGCCCGCCAGGTGGCCGAGGCGATGATGAGCGACCCCGACACCGCGCTGCAGGCCCACGCCCGCGAGGAGCTCGGCATCGACCCTGGCCAGCTCGGATCGCCGCGGGGCGCGGCCGTGTCGTCGTTCTTCGCCTTCAGCCTGGGCGCGTCGGTGCCCCTGCTGCCCTGGTTCGTGGCCGAGGGGACCGTCGCCATCGCCGCCTCGCTGATCCTGGGCGTGGCCGCCGCCGTGGTGGTGGGCGCCATCGTGGCCCGCTCGACCGGCCGCCCGATCGGCCGCGGCATCCTGCGGCAGGTCCTGTTCACGGTCATCCCCGCCGCCATCACCTTCGCCATCGGCAATGCCCTAGGCGTGGGCGTCAGCTAGCCGGCCCGAGGTCGGCCGCATAGGCGCGGTCGACGTGGTCGAGGGTGAAGCCCAGGTCCTCGTACAGCCGGGTGGCGGGGGTGTTGTCGGCGTCGACGTACAGCATCCCGACGGTGAGGCCGCCTCCCGCCAGGTGGTCGAGGCCGGCCAGGGTCAGCGCCCGGCCCAGGCCCCGCCCGTGGAAGGCGGGGTCGACGGCGATGACGTAGATCTCGCCCAGCGGCGGGTCGTGCTCGGCGTGGACCTTGGTCCAGCAGAAGCCGGCCAGGCGCCCGTCCACCTCGTGGAGCAGGAAGCCGGAAGGATCGAACCACGGCTCGGCCTCCCGGGCCCGGACGTCGGCCAGGGTCCAGCCGCTCTGCTCGGCGTGCCAGGCGAAGGCCCGGTTGTTGACCTCCAGCCACGCCGCCTCGTCCCGGCCCACCACGAACGCGCGAGTGTCCAGCTCCCAGGCCTCGCCCACGGGTAGGGGGCGCCGCAGCTCCCACAGGTCGCGCTCGGGCGTGAGGCCCGCGGCCGCCACCATGCGGTCGTCGGCCTCCTCGGGCCGGCTGATCCACAGGTGCGCTCGCCCGCCGCCGCCCTCCCGCACCCGCTCGATCGCGGCGGCGAGGGCGGCGGTGGCCGCCTCTCGCCCGTCCGGGTCGCGCTCGTAGGTCAGCTGGAAGTCCCAGCGCCGCCCGCCGTGGTCCACCCGCACCCGCGCCGCGGCGCGGTCGATGTCGAAGCCGGTCACGCGCCGCAGGATACGGAGCAGAGCGGGACGAGCCCCGCGCCGGTGGCGCCGAGGGCGCCGACCGCGGCGGTCGTGCGGTCCCATGCCTCCTGGGCCCGGGCCCGGTCGGCGGGGGCCAGCGCCGGATCGGCGCGTGCCGCGCCCGCGTCCACGAGGCGGATCGGCGGCCCGGGCCTGCGTACCAGCAGCGAGGCGTACTCAGCCGAGGCGGCGTGCCAGCCACCTGGTCCGTCGGTGAAGGTGAACCGCACCAGCAGCCCCTCCTCGTTGGCCGGCAGCACGGTGCTCTGGTGGGCGACGAAGTTGCCCATCCCGTAGACGACCCATTCACCCCCCACCGCCTCGACCGGCTGGACCACGTGGGCGTGGTGCCCGAGCACCAGGTCGATGTCGGGCGAGGCGACCAGCCGGGGCCCGAGGTCCCGCTGGGTCGGCGTCGGCTCCGACTGGTACTCCTCGCCCCAGTGGAGCGCCACCACCACGACCTCGGCGCCGGCGGCGCGGGCCCGGGCCGCGTCGGCCAGGATCCGCCCCTCGTCGATGCGGGCGCCCCGCCAGTCCTCGCCCCCGGGGGCGGGGATGCCGTTGAACCCGAACGTGTACGACAGCAGCGCCACGTCGGCCACGGGCGTCGGGATCAACGTGATGGCCTCGGCCTCATCCGGCGTGCGGGCCGACCCGGCGTGACGGATCCCCGCGGCGTCCAGGGTCGCCAGGGTGCGGTCGATGCCCGCGGCGCCCTGGTCGAAGGTGTGGTTGGAGGCGGTCGAGCAGGCGTCGAACCCGGTGTCGGCCAGGGCCGAGGCGATGTCGGGCGGCACCGAGAACGCGGGGTAGCCGTGATACGGCCCACCGGGAGGGGCCAGCGGGGTCTCCAGGTGGCAGATGGCCACGTCGGCGCCCTGGACGATGGGCGCCACCCCGGCCAGCAGCGGCCGGAAGTCGAGCCCGCCGGTCCCGGCCGCGGCCCCGTCGGCCTCGGCCTGCGCCCACAGCGGCTCGTGCAGCAGCACGTCCCCGCCCGCCACCAGCGTGAACGACCGCGGCTCGCTCGCCC
>JBKPRV010000622.1:0-20372 GCA_046734715.1 Actinomycetota bacterium
GCGCCGAGCAGGCGGCGGGCGCTCAGCCGCACGGCATCGCCGCGCGCCGCGGGCCGGGGGCGCGCCGGGTCGTCATGTAGTCCAGCTACCCCGCCGGCCTACCCGATAGCCGTGGGACCGGTCGGCGCGGTCACGAGTAGACGTCCGCCTCGGCGCCCACCTCGAGTCCACCTGCAGTTGCAAACGTTTGGTGCCGAGCCCCACGGGGAACACCGGGGGGGTGGGCGCCGGCGACTGCCAAGGCAGTTGCGCGGATCGCCGGCGTGCTCCCCCGCGTCGGCGGCCGCACGGCGCCGTGGCGCGGCGCCCCCGAGGTCAGCTGAGGACACTCGGTGGCGCCGCCCGGCGCGGGGTTCAGCGGGTGCTCACAGGGCGCCGCGGCGCCAGGGACCGGTGATGGCGAAGGTGACGCCGGGGGACTGGATGTTCACGAACAGCCAGTTGCCGTTCTTGGGCTCGAAGGTGGCACCGGCCCACTCCGAGTCGCTGAAGTTGCCGGAGTAGCCCTTGGTGGTCTGGAACTCCGGCGGCAGCACGATGTTGTTCTCGGCGAACCGGAAGATCTCGCCCTCGGGCGTCAGGCCGTGCAGGTACTCGCGACCGCTGCCGTCCTCGCACAGGACCAGGCCGCCGCGCGGGCTGACCGTGACGTTGTCGGGAGCGTTGAGCACGTCGGACGACGGCGAGGCGAACACGCAGGTGAAGGTGGCGCCGACCGGGTCGTACGCGAACACCTGGCCCTGGCCCGAAGCGGCGCCGTTGGTCGAGATCATGTAGATCAGGCCGTTGCCGTACCAGCAGCCCTCGCCCCGCGAGATGCGGGCCGCGCCCTTGGCTTCGACCTGCTGCCACGGCGTCGGCTCGCCGGGCGCCCAGTCGGGGCTGTCGACCACCACCCAATTAGCGGCCGCGCTCTCGCCCGTCGCCCACAGCCGGGTGTCGGCGGTGCCGTCGAGCGCCATGGCTTCGAGCCTGCCGCCCGCGGCGAGGTTGTCACGGTCGTTCGGGATGTAGCGGTAGAGGGCCGACGAGCCCGAGTCCTCGGTCTCGTAGACGATGCCGGTGGCGGGATCGGTGGCGTTGGCCTCGTGTGAGAACCGGCCCATGGCCACCAGGGGCACCGCGTTGGACTGCCCGTTCGACGGGACCTCGAAGATGTAGCCGTGGCGCGTGCCGCCGGCGGTGATGTCGGTCGTCTCCTCGCAGGTGAGCCAGGTGCCTCGGGGCGTCGGCCCGCCCGCACAGTTGCGGATCGTGCCGCTGAGGCTGGCGCGGTGCTCCACCAGCGCGCCGGCGGCGGGGTCGAACACCAGGTTGGTGGTGCCGCCGCTGGCCAGAGGATCGTAGGTGGCGCCCGGCGGGGCGAACGGCGAGCCGGTGCCGCGCTCGTGGTTGCGGACGAGGCGGACCACATCGCCGTCGCGGAACGCCGCCATGCCGTCGTGGTTGCTCGGCGTGGGCGTCCCGTCGGACATGACGTCGTTGCGCCAGCCGAGACTCATGTACTCGAAGCCCCGGGGCAGGTTCAGCAGCTCGAGGCCGGTCGTCTGGTCCGTGGCCGGGAACAGCGGGCCGTAGCCGACGCCCTGCGGCGGCGCCGCGCCGGCGGCACGGGCGCCGAAGGCGGCGAAGGGGCCGGCCAGGGCGACTCCCGCCCCCGCGCCCACTGCTCCCTGCAAGAAGGCGCGGCGGTTCATCGAAGTCCTGGTGTCGGTCACATGTTCCTCCCTAGTGTGCGGCGGTCCCCTGCCGAGGCTCCGTGCCTCACCTTCCCGGCCACGGAACGCTGGGCTGAACCGTGGCCGAACCTTC
Organism: Actinomycetota bacterium; assembly: GCA_046734715.1. GTDB lineage: Bacteria > Actinomycetota > Acidimicrobiia > Acidimicrobiales > VFJN01 > ZC4RG19. Next base: position 1,813 of record JBKPRV010000622.1, read on the forward strand.
GGCACACTCCGGCCGAATTGCGTGTTGATTCCGCGGCGCTCGGGCAAGCCGCCGCAGCGGCGCTGCGGAGCGACGTAACGTACCGGGACGCGTATCCGGCGCCGCCCGGCGGCGAGACTGTGGACGGTGACTCAGTGCAACGACGAGACATGCTTCGCTCGGCGGTGGGGATCGCCGGACTGATGGGCGCCGGCGCGTTCGCCGGCGCCGACCCGGCGGGCGCGACGGGCCGCTCGCCCGAGGGCGAGCGGGAAGCCGCTCCTGCCGGGGTCGACCTGTCGGGATTGCGGCTGGTGTTCCTGTCGCACGTCAACGATCCGGCGGTCACCAACGTGTTCCCCGGCGACCCAGAGTTCACGCTCGAGACGATCAACACCATTCCCGAGGACGGGTTCTACATGCAGTACGTCCGGGAGGCCGAGCACACCGGCAGCCACTGGGGAGCGCCCGCCCACTTCCAGGAGGGCGGGCTGACGGCCGACCAGCTCGACCCGGGCGACCTGTTCCTCCCGGCGGTGAAGATCGACATCCGGTCCAAGGCCAGGGCGAACGCGGACTACGCCCTGACCGTCGCCGACCTCCAGGACTTCGAGCGCCGCAACGGCCCGATCCCCAAGCAGTCGGCCATCGTGCTGTGGACCGGCTGGGAGGACCGCTGGGGCACGCCCGCCTACCCGAACTTCGATGCCGACGGCGTGCTGCACCAACCGGGCTTCGGCCTCGAGGCGGCGGAGTGGCTCCTCGACCACGGCAAGCTCGGCAAGCGCGGCTCGCTCGGCACCGACACCTTCGGCGCGGACCTCGGCATCGACGAGACGTTCGCGGTGTCGACGCTGCTGTTCGACCGGCACCGCATCAGCCTGGAGAACATGGCCAACCTCGGGGCGTTGCCGACCACCGGGGCGTGGGTGCTGGTGGCGGGACCGATCAACCACGCCGGCTCGGGCTCCACGGCCACGATCTACGGGGTGCTGCCACCCCGCCGGTGACCGCCAGGATGCCGGCTTCTACCGCCGGCTCGGTTGGGGCCACGACTGAGGGCTGGTCGGTTGAGGCCACGGCCGCGCGCGGGTCGGTTGAGGCCACGACTGCGGGCCGGTCGGTCGAGGCCACGACTGCGGGCTGGTTGGTTGAGGCCACGACTGCGGGCCGGTCGGTTGAGGCGACGGCTGCGGGCTACCGGTGCGCGCCGGTGCCGGCCACGCCGGGTGCGCCAGCTGGGGCACCTCCCGGTCCATCTCGGGCCGGTAGTGCACGGCCACGCCCTTGCCGCGCCGCTTGCCCACGTACATGGCCGCGTCCGCCCGGTGCAGCAGCAGGTCGGCCGTCAGCTGGGGCTCCTGCGTGGGCTCGACGACGCCCAGGCTGGCGCTGACCATGAGCCGCCAGCCCTCGATCACGAACGCGTGGTGGAAGGCGGACAGGATGCGCTGGCCGATCCCGCCCGTCGGCAGGGCCGGGGCGTCGACCAGCACCGCGAACTCGTCGCCGCCCAGGCGGGCGACCGTGTCGGTGGCGCGCACGCAGGCCCGGAGCCGCTGGGCGACGGCCTGGAGCACCACGTCGCCCGCGCTGTGGCCGAACCGGTCGTTGATGGCCTTGAAGTCGTCGAGATCGACGATCACCAGGGCGAACGGGCGGCGGTGGGCGTTGTGGCGGTCGACGGCGATCCGCAGGCGCTCGCCGAACAGCACCCGGTTGGCCAGGCCGGTGAGCGGGTCGTGGAGGGCCCGATGGGTCAGCTGCGCCTGCACGGCCGACAGGCGCTCGACCAGCGCGGCGTTCTGGAGCGACGTGATCACCTGGCGGACCAGCACGACGGCTATGACCACGATGACGGTCACGGCCTCGACCGCGTCGATGCGCCACCCCACGGCCGCCTGCGCGGCCACGACGCCGGCGGTCAGCGCCACCAGCACGAATGGCAGCAGGAGGTGGGCGACCTCGGTGCGGTGGACCGCTCGGCGGGGGTGCACGGCGTGGCGTGGATCGGGGCCGGCGAGCGCGGCCAGGCCGATCAGCAGGGGCCCGGCGATGAACCCGAGGTTGGTGGCCGGCGGCATCTCCTCGCCGCCGGTCGAGATGATGTAGGCGAAGATGCTGTCGGACACCGAGATGGCGACCAGGCCCGTCCCGAGCAGGGCGAGCTGGGTGCGGTACTGCTCGGGCACCCGCCGGTTCACCGCCAGCAGCCCCACGATCACCACCAGCACCAGGTCGGTGGCCGGGTAGGCAACGGCCGTCACGAACGCCGGGGCGGTGGGCGCCACCGCGTGGACCACCGTCCCGAGGGAGGTGGCCCAGGTGATGACGAACAGCGAGCCGACCACGACCACGCTGTCGAGGAGGTACACCGCCGGGGTGTGCTGCGCGCCGGCGCCCGGGTGGCGGGCGACGCCGCTCCCCAGGACCAGCAGGGCGGGCAGGGCCAGCACGGGCATCGTGAGATAGCCGACGTCTGCCAGCGACGGGCATGGCAGCGGGGTGTCGGCGAAGATCTGGTACCACGACCAGATGGCCTGGCCCACGCTCCAGCCGGCCATGCCCACGGCCATCAGCAACCGCCACCGCCGCTGGCTGCCGGTGTGCCGCCGGGCGGTCCACCAGCACGCCACCGCCGCGAACAGGCCGGCCGCGAGCTGGGCGCTGTCGTCCACCACGATGGCGGCGTCCTTGGACAGCAGCGGGGTGCTGTCCAGCGCGATCACGACCGCGACGAAGCCGACGAGCACCCCGAGCGCCGACCCCAGCGGTCTTGTGGTCATGGTCCTCCCGGCGCGCCCGACACGACACGGCGAGACCCTCGCTCACCGCACCCGCTCCGCAGCGTAGTGCGTTGGACACTGGCGCCGCGGGGTGGTCAGCGGCTGCGGAAATTTCGGCGGTCACCATCATGTCGGTAGTCCGGCTCATCCCGGTCCGGGCCGACACCAGCGCCATGGACAGGCTCGCCGACCTCCACCGCCGCAACGCAGACGACGGCATCGACCTGGTCCTCGCCGGCCTCCGGGGCCCCGCCCTCGACACGTTCACCCGCAGCGACCTCGGCCACGACGCCACCCCCGCCATCCTCCACCCGACCGTCCGCCAAGCCGTCGCCGCCTCAGGCCTGCGCGCGGAGCCGGTCGGCCAGGGCGAGGATGCGGGCGCGTAGCTCAGCCGGCTGGTGGATCGTGAAGGCGCAGCCGAGACCGGCGAGGACGGTGGCGGCCCAGTCGAGGGAGCTCGCGGGCATGCGCAGCCGGGTGCCCGCGGGGTCGGCGGCCAGCTCGGCGAGGGTGGCGGGGATGCGTCGGGCGGCCTCATGGACGGGTAGGTCGAGCACGACCTCGACCTGCCACCGACCCGGCACGCCGGCCAGCGAGCGGGTCAGGTGGGCGACGGCGTCGAAGGCGGGGGGTGGGTCGACGTACGGGCCGGGGGCGAGCGTGGCGTGCCCCATCCGGTCGACCCGGAACGTGCGCCGGTCGTCGCGCCGGTGGTCGTGGGCGACGAGGTACCAGCAGGCGGAGCGGACGACGAGGGCCCACGGGCTCAGCTCGCGCTCGGACACGTCGCCGGTGAAGGAGCGGTAGCCCGCCTGCAGCCGGTGCCGGCGGCGGATGGCGTCGGCGAGCAGGAGCATGCGCCCTGCCTCGGGGGGCGCGGCGGCGGTGCGAGACGTGAAGTCGACCGTCTCCCCGAGAGCTTCCACCTGGCGGCGCAGCGTCGCGGGCAGCACCCGTGTGATCTTGGCCAGGGCCCGGGACGCGGCGTCCGGGGGATCGTCGGGACCGGGGCTGCGGGTCGCCAGCAGGCCGACCACCACCGCGACGGCCTCGTCGCCCGCGAGCATCAGCGGAGGCAGCCGGTACCCGGGCCGGACACGGTAGCCGCCACCCACTCCTCGCCGGCCTTCGATCGGGATCCCGAGGTCCTGCAGGACGGCGACGTAGCGCCGCGCCGTGCGCGGGTCGATCCCGAGCCGGTCGGCGATCTCGCGCCCGGTGGTCGACGGCCGCGTCTGGAGCAGCTCCAGCAGCTCGAGCAGCCGCGACGTGGGCGAGCCCATGCTCCAGTCAAGCACCGATAGCGGGCCGAAATCGCCCTATTTAGCGCCTACGGTCGTGCGCATGAGCGACGCAAGAGACTTCGACTTCCTGCAGGGCATGTGGACCAGCCGCCAGCGAAGGCGCCGCAAGTGGCTCGCCGGCTCGGACGAATGGGACGACTTCGAGGCCACGATCGACGCCCGCCCCATCCTCGACGGCCTCGGGACCGTCGAGGAGTTCCGCACCGACTACGCCGGTGGCTTCGTGGGGGTCACGTTTCGCTTCTTCGACCCGGAGAGCGGGCAATGGTCGGTCTACTGGGCCGACACCCGCTACCCCGCCCGCCTCGACCCTCCGGTGGTCGGTTCGTTCTCGGGCGACGTCGGCGTCTTCGAGTGTGACGACAGCTTCGAGGGCCGGCCGATCCGCGTCCGCTACACCTGGTCGAACGTCGCCACCCCCACGCCCCGCTGGGAGCAGGCGTTCTCCGAGGACGGCGGCACCACGTGGGAGACCAACTGGGTGGCCGACTTCACGCGTGTGAGCTAGTCGCGCCCGGGGCGGCGCTTGGTCTCGCGGGCCGGATCGCCGCGGTAGCCGGGTGGGTAGGTGCGGCGGAGCTCGGCGTCGGTCGGGGTGTGGCGCTGGTGAGCCTCCGGGGGGAGCAGGTCGGTGATGGCCGACATGATCCGCTTGGTGTCGGTGTCGGCGTCGTCGTAGCGCAGGGCCACCGGCGGCCCGACCTGTACGGTCACGCGGGGCCGGCGTAGCGGGTCGATGCGGGGGATGCGGGCGCTGCGGGGCCAGACCTCATCGGTGCCCCACAGGCCCATCGGGATCACCGGTGCCCTGGTCAGGGCGGCCAGGCGGGCGGCACCCCAGCGGCCCCGCAGCTCGGGCTCGAAGAACGCCGGGCCCCGGGGGATGGTGCCCTCGGGCGCGAGCATGACCACGTCACCGCCCCGGACGGCCAGGGACGCCGCCTCCAGGGGCTCGTCCGAGCCGGTACCCCGGTCGACCCGGATCGTCCCGATCGCCCGGGCGAGCGGGCCGACGACGGGCGCGTCGAGCACCTCCCGCTTGCCGAGGCCTCGGACCGCACGGCCGGCCCGAGCGGCCACCAGGCCGACGACGGCCGCGTCGAAGTAGCTGCGGTGGTTGAAGACGAGGATGGCGCCGCCGCGGGCGGGAACATGCTCCAGGCCGGAGATCTCGACGCGGGCGTTCAACACCGGGTCGAGGCCGGTGAACGGTCGGAACCACTCCTGGAGCTCCCGCCCCGCCACCTTTACGACGCCTTCGGGGACGTCGAGGTGCCGGATCGGCCAGCCCCGCGTCCGGGCGAGCAGGGTGAGGCGGGTGTCGGGGTCCACCGCGACCGGGTGACCCAGGGTCGAGAGCAGCGGTCCGGCGAAGAAGTTGTCGGCGTAGCCGTGGGCCCGGCGGCCGGGCATGCGGGCGGAGCGCAACCACGCGGTCCCGGCGGCGGCCTTGGAGCGAGCCCAGACCAGCGGGCCCTCGAGGGGGCCGAGCGGTCCCCGGCCCTCGGCCCACGTCGTCCCCACGACCGCCTCGGCTCCGAGCAGCTCGCTCAGGGGCTCGGCGATCGCGGGCGGCGCCGCGCTTACCAGGACGACCGGCGCCCCGGCGGCCCGGTGGTCGTCGAGCAGCGGGCGGAGATAGGGCGCCCCGTCGACCACCGCCTCGGCCGCGGTCGCGCCGGCTTCCCGTACCGCGGCGTCGGGCCAGCCCCGACCCGCCTCCACCGCCAGCAGGGTCAACTGCGTCGACAGCGACAGCGTGGCGGCGGCGTCCACCGCCGGCGCCAGCGGCCCGGCCGGCCCCACCCCCGCATGGTGCAGGGCGTCCCGCAGCACCCGGCCCGGGCGACCGGTGAGCAGCGTCCGGTCGACGTCCACGAGGACGGCGGCTCGTGCCATCCGTTCACTCTAAGAGGCCGAGCGGACCGGGCGCTCGCCACAGCCCAAGAGTCCGCGATTTGGCGGCTGACTACCGGCTCACCAGCGAGGACTCCCGGCAGCATGGCAACGGTTCGCCCAGAACGACGTGCCTTGCGCGCAACTCCTACGCAGGCGGGCGGTCCCGCCGCCGGCGGCGCTACCGTGGCCAGATGCCCGACGAGCCGGTCCGCGGAGTCACCTTCCAGCGGCGGATGTCGGACTTCGAGGCGCTCATGTGGAACGTCGAGAAGGATCCGTGGCTGAATCCGAGCGGGGGGATGGTCGTCGTCTGCGACCAGCCACCGGACATCGAGGACTTCCGCCAACGGATCATCTACGCGGCCGCCCAGATCCCGAGGCTCCGGGAACGGGTGGTGCCCGGCCTCGGGCGGTTCTCGCCGCCGCACTGGGCGCCCGACCCCGAGTTCGACCTCGACAACCACCTGCGCCACGTCGCCCTGCCCGCGCCGGGCTCGCTGCGCCAGTTGTACGACCTCGCCGCCCGCCTGATGCAGGACCCGTTCGACCGCACTCGTCCGCTGTGGCTGTTCGTGGTCGTGGACGGGGTCGAGGGCGGCCGGGGCGCCCTGTTCGCCAAGCTCCACCACACCATCGCCGACGGCTACGCCGCCCTCCGCCTCGCCGAGCACTACCTCACGCTGGAGCGGGACGCCCCCACCCCGCCTGAAGTCGACCTCCCTCGCCTCGTCCGTGAGTCGCTGGACGAGGACCGGGCCGAGTCGGGCGGCGGGGGAGGGCTCGGCGGCGCCGGGGCCTCGGCGGCCTCGACGGCGCGCCATCTCTGGCGCCGCCAGCTGGGACGGGCTCGCCGGGTCGCAGGCGAGGTCATCCTGTGGGGCGCCGATCCCCGGCGTCCGCTGGACCTGGCGGCGCGGGCGGCGGCGACGGTCGGGGACGTGCGGAGCCAGGTGGGCCAGGGCGGCGGCCTTCCCGGAGGCTCACCGCTGTGGCGCAAGCGCAGCCGGCATCGCCACTTCGACGTCCTGCGGGTGCCGCTCCCCTCGATGAGCGCCACGGCCAAGACGCTCGGCGGCAGCATCAACGACGTGTTCGTGACCGGCGCGGTCCTCGGCGCCATCCGCTTCCACGAACAGCGGCAGACGCCGCTCGAGGCGCTGAACATCAGCTTCGTCGTGAGCACGCGGGACAGCGGCGGGCCCGACAGCAACGCCTTCGCGCCCCGCCGGGTCCAGGTCCCCGCCGGGCCGATGACGGTGGAGGAGCGGTTCGGCGCCATCCGCGCCATCCTCGCCGCGGGCCGCGGCGGTGCGAGTGGCGGGGGCGCCATGGGCAGCGTGGCCGGGATCGCCAATCTGCTGCCGACCTCGGTGGTCACCGGGGTGGCCCGGTCGCAGACCGCCGGCATGGACTTCGCCACCAGCAACATCCGCGGGGCGCCCATCCCGACGTACGTATCGGGCTCCCGGGTGCTGTGGACGGGGACGCTCGGGCCCGTGGCCGGCACGGCCTTCAACCTCACCGCCCTGTCGTATGACGGCAGCTTCGACATCGGCGTGCACGCCGACCCCGAGGCGGTCGGCGACCCCGACGACCTGCTCCGGTGCCTCGAGTCCGGCTTCGAGGAGCTCCTGGCCGCCGCCGGACAGACCCTCGCGGCCGACGAGGAGGTCGTCAGCCCCTAAGAGGCCGAGCGGATTGGGCGTGAGCCGCAGCCCAAGAGTCCGCGATTTGGCGGCCGGGCCGCAGCTCGACAGCGAGGACTCCAGGCAACACAGCATCGCACCACGAGACCACGTGACCTGTCCGCGCAGCCCCTAGGGACCGCGGACCGGGGCGACGTACGGTCGCTCGGGGTCGGCGCCCTGGAGCTGCCAGACCTCGTGGCCGTCCTGGGCGAACACCAGGAACTGGTCGGGCCCGGGGTCCTTGGTGTCGCCCCGGTGCAGGATGTAGGCGAGCTGGTCGGCGTTGTCCGCCAGGTCGACCCGGAAGACCGCGCCGAACACGTCCTGGCCCACGGGGCGCAGGGGATCGGTCCACACCGTCTCGGCCGCGGCCCCGGTCCACACGTGCATCCCCCAGAAGTTGTTGAAGTCATTGCTGGTGGGGTCGCCGTAGTCGCCCGCCGGCCGCCGGTAGTGGATCAGCGCGTAGTCCTCGGCCGCGCCCCGCGAGTCGTGGACGACCTGCTCGCCCGGCTGGAACCAGGCGCTCGGCGTCTCGGTGGGCGTGAACGACAGGCCGTCGATGGTGACGGTGCCGCCCTCCGCGATCGTGACCGGGACCGGGGCCGCCAGGTCCGCCGGGGCCACCTGCCAGGCGGCGCCGTAGTCGTCCACCGCGTCGGGCGGCGCTCCGTTCAGCGTGACCGCGCCGCACGCGTCACAGGCGTAGTGGACGGAGGCGTAACCCTGCGCCGCGGCCTGGGACGTGTAGATGTTGACGTCGCCCTGGCGGAGCCAGATCTCCGGGGTGGTCGCCGGGTCGAAGCTGCGGTCGGGGCTGTTGTCCGGGTCCTTGGTGTCGCCCCGATGGACGATGAAGTTGACCGGGGCGGCGTCGTTGGCGAGTTGCACGAAGGCGAACCGCCCGTACTCGTCCTCGCCCAGGAACGGCTTGGGGGCGAGCCAGTCGGTGGCCTCGGAGGGAGCGATGGCGTCGCCCCACAGGTGCAGGCCCCAGAAGTCGGCCGAGCTCCCGGTGGTGTGGTCGCCGTAGTCGCCGGCCGGCCGCTGGTAGTGGATCAGCGCGTAGGGCGTCGTGGGACCCGTGGGCTGTTCCACCTCGACGGCCACGCCGACCACCTGGTCGGCTGCCAGGTGGCCCGAGAGGTCGTTCACGATGGCTCGGAACGAGACCCGGGCGTCGGGCTGGCCGGCCACGGAGCTGGCGTCCCAGAACACCCGGTAGGGCGGGTTGTCGTCGGTGCCGATGGGCACGTACGGGCCGTCACCCACCTTCGCCGCGAACGTCACCTCGGCCAGCGTGTCCTCGGCGAGCGAGGCCGCCACCTCGACCCGGTCGAGCACCTGCTGCCCGTCCATCGAGGTGTAGCCGAGCACCGCGGTGTCGCCGTGGTCGAGGCTGGTGATGTCGATGGCCGGGGCGGCGTCGCTGGCCGGCACCGGCTCCTTCGCCTGGTAGATCACCATGCCCAGCGCGGGCACCGTCACCGGCAGGGTGCCACCCGGCCCCGTGCGGAGGCTGGCGGTCACCGGCGCTCCGCCCACGGGCTGGGGCGAGATCAGCTTGTACGACGCGCCCTCGGGTGAGTACGTGGGCACGGCCGCGCCGGCCGGCGCCTCGCTGTTGTTGAGCGCCACCACGTACTCGATCCGCTCGTCGCGGTCGATGCGGGAGAAGGCGTACACGCCGGGCCCGTCGCTGCTGTAGCGGTGGATCTGGGCGCCGGTGCTCAGCGCGGGATACCGCGCGCGCAGGCTGGCGTACTTGGCGATCGTCCGGTACAGCGGGTGGTCGCGGTCGAAGTTGTCGTCGGCGCTGGTCTCGTCGGTGCCGATGAGGTCGTTGTCGGCGTAGACGGCGACCTCGTTGGCGAACATGTCCTCGCGGGCGTCCTTGTCGCCGCCGTCGCCGGTGAAGCCCTGCTCGTCGCCGTAGTAGACGACGGGCTGGCCCCTCGAGAAGAACATCAGGGCGTGCGCCAGCTGCGAGCGGGCCAGCAGCTCGGCGTCGTCGGCGCCCGGCTGGTCGACCCGCTGGAGGAAGTAGCCGATCCGCCCCATGTCGTGGTTCCCGAGGAACGTCGGCATGGCGTACGCGTTGCTGTCGGCGTCGGTGTACCAGTCGTCGGTGGCGAAGAAGTCCCGCAGGCTGTCGGTGGCCGCGCCCTGCGAGGCGAAGCCGCGGGCCGCCAGCTGGAAGCCGAAGTCGATGGTGGCCTGCAGCCGGCCCCGGGTGGAGAACTCGCTCATGAACGGCGAGCCGAACTGCTGGTCGAAGACCTCGCCGAAGGCGAAGAAGTCGTCGATGCCGCGCTCGTGGGCCTCCTCCAGGATGGCGGGCCCGAAGCGCTGCCAGAACTCCATGTTGACGTGCTTGGTGGTGTCGATGCGGAAGCCGTCGACGCCGAACTCGTCGATCCAGAACGAGTAGATGTCGACCATCCCCTCGACCACCTCGCGGCGCTCGGTCCACAGGTCGTCGAGCCCGAAGAAGTCGCCGTACAGCGAGTTCTCGCCCGAGAAGCTGGTGTTGCCGCGGTTGTGGTACAGCAGCGGGTCGTTGAGCCACGCCGGGTTCTTCGGCGGCTCGTCCGCCGGCACCGTGGGCACGTAGGGGAACGACGAGGTGTTGACCTCGGGGAACGTGTAGTCGGGCTGGCCCGAGTAGGCGTAGTCCGAGTCGTCGAACGGCTGGCCGTCGGCGTCGAGGTACGGGAAGGCGGCCTTGTTGCGGTAGCCCGCGTTCCCCTCCAGCTGGATCACGTCGGCCGTGTGGTTGGTGACGATGTCCATGAACACCTTGATGCCGCGCCCGTGCGCCTCGTCCACGAGGCGGGCGAACTCGGCGTTGGTGCCCAGGTGCGGGTCGACCCGCAGGAAGTCGCGGATCCAGTAGCCGTGGTAGCCGGACGAGTGCCCGTAGAGGTTGGTGGAGTCGGGCTGGACGGCCTTGTTGGCGTAGATCGGGCCCACCCACACCGCGCTGATCCCCAGCTGGTCGAGATAGGGCAGCTTCTGGCGCAGGCCCTCGAGGTCGCCGCCGTGGTAATAGCCCTTGTCGCTCGGCAGGTAGCCGTGGGTGAGCACGTTCTCCTGCGTGTCGTTGGCCACGCACACGCCCGCGAAGTCGCCGCAGTTGTTCGACTGGTCGCCGCTGGCGAACCGGTCGGGGATGGCGAAGTACAGCATCTCGTCCACGAACGGGTGCCGCACCGGGTCGCGGACCAGGGCTGCGTCGTCGCCCGGCTCGGTGGGGACGACGCTGATCTCGAGCAGGTGGGTCACCGTGTCGTAGCTGAACGTGACCACGTCGCCGGCCTCGACACTGAAGGGGATGTTCGGCCCGTTGGGCTCGCCCCCGGCGCCGTAGTTCTCGTCCCACGCCTGGTCGATGGCCACCTTGGCCTCGTAGCCGCCCGGCGGCAGGGTGGAGGTGGAGAAGCGGCCGATGCCGTCGCCGTCGGCGTCCTGCAGCCAGGACCGCAGGCAGGCCGGGTCCCAGTCGCCGGCGCAGCCGAGCTCGCTCTGGAAGCTGCCGGGGACCGTGGCGATCACGGACGTGACGTCGTCGGTCACCCAGTGGGTGCCGTGGTCGTAGAAGAGCCGGACTGTCTCCGGGCTCGCCAGGTTCAGCACGATGTTGGGCCCGTCCCGCACGGCGCCGGCGCCGTAGTTCTCGTCCCAGGTGCCGTCGAGGGCGGCCTTGTACTCCCAGCTGCCGGCGGGCAGGGCGAAGTTCGCCTGCCAGACGCCGTCGTCCGGGTCGAGCGTCAGCTGCGTGAGGGGGCACTCGGGCTGCCAGTCGCCCGGACAGCCCAGCTCGCTCTGGAAGCTGCCGGCGATCGTCACGGTGACCGGGGCCGCCCCCGCCACGCCCGCGGGCCCGGCGAACCCCGCCGTCGCCGCGGCCAGCCCGAGGACCGCAGCCACCACCACCCCTCTGCGTCCCATGACCCACCCCCGGTCTACGCCACACCGCAAGTCTAGGGATGGGTCGGACGCCTCGCCGGGCTAGCAGTCGGTGCAGTGCACGTCGTCGACCGGTTCGCCGGCGACCAGGCGGGTCACCCAGTCGACGAAGCGCTCGCCGTTGACCGCTTCGCTGTAGAACGTGCCGTCGGTGAGCACGGTGTGCTCCTCGCCCGGCGCGGTGTAGCTGTGCAGGTCGACACCCGCGCTCTCGATCATGGCCTCGTTGCCGTCGATGCGGGCCAGGAGGTCGCTCTCCGGCAGGCCGAGGATCGTGTCCCAGACCGCCTGGCGGTCGTCGCGGGCGTGGTCATGGCGCGCGAACACGATGTCCGGGTCGTGGCCGGCCGCCTGGACGAACAGTCCGGGGATGCTGAACGGCGGCACGGCGCCCGCGGTGCCCCAGGCGTCGAAGACCTGGTTGAAGGCGGGGTCGTCGGGATAGGAGCCCGAACCGTCGGCCAGCACGGTGACCCGGGCGTCCGGGAGCCGATCGGAGACCAGCGCGCCGTAGATCGGCGCCGACACCGAGCCGGCGCTCTCGCCGAGCACGACGACCTCTTTCGCGTCGGGGAAGCCGGCGGCGAGGCGGTCCAGGGCGGCGGTGCCGTTGGCGAAGCCCGCGTGGTGGACGGTGAGGCCGGGGGCGTAGTCGGTGGTCTTGGTCCCGAGGTGCACGTCCCCGGTGCAGTACGGCACGTAGATGGCGGAGTAGTCGGCGAACGGGTTGCGCTCGTCGCTGAAGTCGAAGACGCCCCCGGAGCTGGGCCCATCCTCGACGGCGGTGGTGTACAGGTCGCGCTCGGGATCGCACGTCTCGGCCGAGAAGCAGGCCCCGCCCGCGTCGAGGAGCAGGACCACCTTCTCCGGATCGGCGTCCCGGGCCCAGAAGCTGAACTCGGAGCCGTCGGAGCACTGGCAGTCGCCGCCCGGCGTCACCCGCTGCCACCCGGCCGCGTCGGCCGTTGCGGCTGTTTCGTCCGGCTCTTCCCGCACGGGGCGGCTCTGCGGCTCGACCCCGGCCTCCCGGTCCGGCGTGTCGCCACCGCAGCCGCCCACCAGTCCCACGACCAGGACCAGGGCGGCGAGGGCGGACAATGAACGTCGCGGCACAGCGCCTCCTCTGTTGGAGATAACGGTTATCTCTAAGATAACCGTTATCTCTGGGAGGGGCCAGCGAAAATTCCGGCCAGTGGCCGGTCAGGCGGCGGCGGGGCAGGGGACGGGGTCACAGGTGGTAGCGGGACGACGTCCGCGGAACCGCCGCCGTCGGGTCCGGCGAGGCGGGCGTAGGACCGGGAGAAGCGGGCCCACCACCACGAGCACGATCGAGGACTGCAGCGTGAACACCGAGCACACGATCCAGTTCACGAGGTTGGCCGCCAGCAGCGCCCGCAGAGGGTTGGGGCCGAGGCCCCGGCGGGCCACCACCAGCCCGCCGCCGATGAAGGCCAGGCTGATGAGCCCGAACAGCAGGCCCCAGGTCTCGACCGACACGAGCAAGAGCCCGTAGGGGTCCATGAGCGCCATGAACACGCCGGCCAGCAGGTTGTTGAACGCGGCCAGCCCGATCAGCATCCCGAGCCCGGGCGCGGCCCGCACGACCTCGAGCGCACCTCGGATGTGCAGGTGGCGGGCCAGGCCGCCGCCCTCGACGGCCGGCTCGGGGGAGGGAGCCGGCTCGTCGAAGTGGATCGTCCGCAGGTGGGCGAGCGCGGCGACGGTGAGCGCCAGGGCGCCGTAGAGGCCCAGCCCATCCCGAGCCCGCCGATGACCAGCCCGCTGAACACCGAGGTCAGAGCGAACGACACCCCGGTGACGGTGCCGACCATGCCGTTGGCCCGGTCGCGCCGGTCCTCGGGGACCAGCAGCGTGACGGTGGTGGACAGGGCGATGCCGCGCATCTGTGCCGCCACCGAGCCGAGCAGCGTGAGCCCGACGAGCAGCCAGAACCACGGCCCGCCCAGCCGCAGCAGGGTGGCACTGTCGACGGCCACGAAAACGACCGTGGCGGCCGCGAAGGCCGCCACCGACAGGGTCGTCATGACCACCATGGCGGTGTGCTTGCGACGGCGGTCGACGAAGGTCCCGAAGACCGGGCCGAGCACGGCGGACGAGATGCTGAACGCGCCGGCGATGCAACCGGTGGCCACGACCGACCGGGACTCCAGGTACACCCAGAACGTGAGGGCGAACCACAGGAACGAGCTCGTCACCGAGGTCACGAGTGTGTTGGCGAGCAGCTGGCGGAACGCCGCGGGCACGCTCTCGGCGGCCTGGGCTCGGGGGGCGGTGGTCGTCTCCATCGGGTGCACCACCTCGACGGGTAGACGACCCCTGCCCGGCGATCTCATCGCTCACCGGCTACCCCCTGCCGGGGAGGGGTACGCGTGGGGTGATGGCCCGCGCAGTCTGGTCCGGCACCATCAGCTTCGGGCTGGTGAACATCCCGGTGAAGGCGTACACCGCCGTGCGGGACCACAAGGTCCACTTCCACGAGCTGGATGCCAACGGGGGCCGCGTCCGACACGAGAAGGTGTCGGCCCGATCCGGCAAGCCGGTGGACGAGATCCGGCTCGGCTTCGAGACGTCGAAGGGCCATTACGTGCGGTTCACGCCCAAGGAGATCGAGGACCTACGACCGGAGTCGACCCGCACGGTCGAGGTCACCGACTTCGTCGAGCTCGCGGAGATCGACCCCATCTTCTACGACCGCACCTACTGGCTCGCTCCGGCCGCTGACGAGGCCAAGTCGGCCTACGCCCTGCTGCGTGGCGCCATGGACGACGCTCAGCGGGTGGCCATCGGCACGGTGGTCATGCGCCGCAAGCAGTACCTGGCCGCCATCCGGCCCATCGAGGGCGCGCTCGCCCTGTCGACCATGCGCTTCGCCGACGAAGTGGTGCCCAGCACTGCGATCGAGAGCATCCCGAACCGCTCGGGCAAGCCCCGGAAGCAGGAGATGGACCTCGCCGCCCAGATCATCGACACCCTGGCGAGCGACTGGGAGCCTGAGCGCTACCACGACACCTACACCGAGCAGTTGCGCAGCCTCATCAAGCAGCGTTCCAAGCACGGCACGGCCGAGGCCCCCGAGAAGGAGGAAGCCGAGGAGGAGCCCGGCAAGGTCGTCGACCTGATGGAAGCCCTGGAAGCCAGCGTCCGCCGGGCCCGTGAGGGCGGAAGCAAGCCGCGCCGTCGCAAGTCCCGCTCCACCCGCCGCTCGGCCTGAGCCGGCCGGGCCGCTAGAGGATGAGGACGATCTTGCCGAGGGTGTGGCGTTGCTCGAGCTCGCGGTAGGCGTCGCGGACCTGGCTCAGGGGGTAGGTGCTGGCGATGGGGATGTCGAGGCGGCCGGACTCGATGAGGCCGGCCAGCTCGGCCATGACCTCGGCGCGGGCGCCCACCATGTTGCCGTCGGTCCTGGTGCCGTGGCGCTGGGCGGCGGCGGGGTCGGCGATCGTGTCGATGCGGTCGGGGGCGACGCCGAGGTCGACCGCCAGGTCGACGTAGCCGCCGCCGAAGGTGTCGATGAAGGCGCTGGGGGTGGCGTAGCCGGTGGCGTCCCGGATGCGTTCCTCGACGCCGTCGCCGTAGGGCACCGGCACGATGCCGTGGTCCTCCAGCCAGCCGTGGTGCGGTGGGCTGGCGAGGCCGATCACCGTCGCTCCTGCGAGGTGTGCCAGTTGCCCGGCGATCGTGCCCACGCCGCCGGCCGCGCCCGAGATCACGACCATGTCTCCCTCGTGCGGGGACACGGCGTGCACCGCGGCGTGGGCGGTGGCGCCGGCGACGAAGAGCGCACCGGCGACCTCCCATGGGACGCCGGCGGGCCGGGGGGTCAGGTGGCCGGCATCGACCGCGACGAGCTCGGCCTGGCTGGCGCGGTTGTGCGTGAAGCCGATGACCTCGTCGCCCACCGCCACGCCGGAGACCCCCGGGCCCAGCTCCTCGACGACCCCGGCGAGGTCGCTGCCCTGGCCCGAGGGGAACGTGGCCGGCCACCGCTCGTGCAGCAGGCCGCGGCGGATGGCCGCTTCGCCGGGGTTGATGCCGGCAGCCTTGACCCGGACCACCACCTGGCCGTCCTCGGGCACGGGGCGGGGGACGTCGACCAGCTCCAGCACGTCGACATCGCCGTAACGCTCGAATCGAACGGCCTTAGGCATGGTCCGACCTCCCTCGGCGGCATGCCCGCCATCTGGTCCGAACCATGCCCGGTCCCCGCGCTATTCCCCGCTCTCCCGTAGTGATCGCTACGGTAAGGGTGATACCGTCACCGCATGACCGGGACGAGGCGTCGCCGCGCCAACGGCGAAGTGTCGCGGGGCAAGATCCTCGACGCCGCGGCCGAGATCGCCGGCGAGCGCGGCTACGAGGGGACCAGCATCAACCTCATCAGCGCCCGCTCGGGGCTGCCGGCCAGCTCGATCTACTGGCACTTCAAGGACAAGGACGAGCTGATCGCGGCGGTCATCGAGCGCAGCTTCGAGCGGTGGATCGCGGCGCTGGACACGCGGGTCGAGATGCCGCCGGACCGGACCGCCGAGGAGTGGTTCCACCTGGCCATGCAGCGCACCGGCGCCGCCATCGCCGAGTTCCCCGACTATCTGCGCCTCGGGCTCCTCCTCATCCTCGAACAGCGACCCGAGGAGCCCACCGCCCGCCGCAGGTTCCTCGCAGTGCGCCACGTCGCCATGGATCGGACCCGCCGGCTGTATTCGGTCCTCTTCGCCGACCTCGGGGCCGATGACATCGAGTCGCTCGTGCAGCTCACCATCGCCCTGGCCGACGGCCTCTTCGTGGCCCAAGAAGCCGGCGAGCTGCGCCGCGGCGACGGCTTCGACCTGCTCGCCACCGCGGTCCTGGGCGCGGTCGACCAGCTGCGGGCGGCCGGCGTCAAGACGAGGCAACGGCGGCCCGCCGCTAGTCGTCGCTGAGGGCGGCGGCACTCGCGGCTTCCTCCTCGCCCCGGCCCCGGACCCCCATCCCACCGTCGCAGTTGTGGACCGACCCGGTGACCGTGCGCGAGTCGGCCCGGGAGGCGAGCAGGACGTAGTGGCCGGTGTAGTCGGCCGCCTCCATGGGGCGTTGCAGGGGCGACAGCCGCTCGACGATGCGATCCACCGGCACCGACGCATACGAGCGCTCGGCCAGGCCCAGCGACCGCGGCCCCCGCAGGTCGGTGGCCATGCCTCCGGGGGCGACGCCGTTCACCCGCACTTCGGGAGCGAGCTCGTAGGCCAGCTGCTTGACCAGGCCCGTCACCGCGTGCTTCGAGGCCACGTACAGCGGCCCGCCGCCCCCGGGCCAGAAGCCGGCGTTGGAGACGGTGAAGATGATGCTGCCCCTGCTCCGGCGCAGCTCGTCGACCGCGGCCTTGGCGCCGAGCAGGTAGCCCTTGACGTTGAGGTGGAACACCTCGTCGAAGGCGGCATCGATGGCGTCGCCGGGAAGCTGGTCGAGCGGGGTGGCGTAGTCCCACACCCCGGCGTTGCCGACGAACACGTCCAGCCCTCCGAACGCGGCCACCGTGCTCGCCACCGCGCGCTGGTTGTCGGCCAGCGAGGTCGCGTCGCCGACGGTCACCGCCAACGCCTCCCCGAAGTCCTGGCGCAGCCGGTCGGCCTTGGCCTCGTCGATCTCCAGCACGCCACACCGGGCGCCCTCGGCGAGGTAACGCTCCACGACCGCCCGGCCCAGCCCCGAGCCCGCCCCCGTCACCAGGGCGACGGTGTCGGTCAGCCAGCCCATCAGAAGAAGTTGCTTCAGTTGCGGGCCAGCAGCACCGCCTTCTCGAGGAAGATCGTCCGGGCCGCGATCCGGAACGGCGACACGAGGTCGTCGAGCTCGTCCACCGGAATCGCCATGCGGCTCCCCCTCGTCGCCCGTTCCTGAAGTGATCGCTACGGTAACGGACGGCAAGGGGGCTGGCCAGGGGTGCCGGGTGAGGGCCGGATCAGCGGCGGCGGCTCAGCGCGTCCTTGACCTTGTCGGTCATCCGGTCGAACTTCTCCTTGCGCGTGCCGCCGGCCCGATCGACCTTGCCCTCGCGGCGGAGGTCGTCGTCGTTGGTGAGGTCTCCGGCCGCTTCCTTGGCCCGGCCCTTCATCTGGTCGAACTTGCCGTCGCTCATGGCGTCTCCTCTGGTGGGTCCCAGCGCGGCTACCCGTTCGGCGGCCGGGATAGCCACGTCGGGGACCGCGGGGGTCGAGGGCGGCGCGGCGTCAGGCGGTGAGGCCGAGGTCGGCGAGGGCGGACCGGCCGGCCTCGGCGGTGGCGGGGCCCGCCAGGATGAGGGTGCGGGCCTGCTGGTAAGGGCAGCCCGCGGAGTCGAACGCGGCGGCGACGGTCAGCAACCCGGTGTGGTCGCCGTCGGCCAGGGCGGTGGCTCGGTCGACGATGGCGGTGGCGACGGGATTGCCGGCGACGAGGGGGCGGGCGGTGGCGAGATGGTGATCCGCGTCGCGGTGGTGCGAGAGCACCGCGGCTTCGGCGCGGAGGGCCACGTGCCAGTGCAGCCAGATCCAGTTGAGCCACTTGTTGGTCTCGTCGGTCTGGGTGGTGAGCCGGTCCATGGCCTCAGCGGCGTCGGAGCGGTGGAGCAGGGCGAGGGCGTCGAAGGTGGAGCAGTAGCCGGCGCGGCGTTCGGGGGTGACGCCCAGCCCGTCGAGCAGGGTGAGCCACTCGTCCCGGGTGGCCGGGTCGCCGCGCAGGTCGTGGACCAGCGCCACTGCCGCGGCCGCGGGGCCGAAGCTGGGGGTCGCCGGGCGACCCGCTTGCGTCCAGGCGTCGAGGAATCGGCGCGAGGCCGGGATCACGTCGCCGGCCCGGCCGGCGAGGGCGTCGGCCACCAGCAGCCGTGACGTGGCGAAGTGTCCGACCTCGGCCAGCAGCGGCAGGTCGGACAGTTGCCGCCCCCAGCGTCGGGC
>JBKPRV010000623.1:0-2546 GCA_046734715.1 Actinomycetota bacterium
CACGTCGCCGGCTCGGCCCGGCGCGCCGGTCCCGTCGACGACGGTCGCCCCGCGGATGATGAGATCCAGCATGCCGGCCCCCCGGTCGATATATCTGACGGTGTGTCAGATAGTAGCCGGGGTCAGGACTGCTTCTCGCAGTTGACGTCGCCGTCGTCGTTCATGGTGGGCCAGGCCAGCGCGGCCGCGGTCTGCGGCCCGTAGTTGCCGTCGGGATTGAGGCCCTCCGCGGTCTGCGCCCTCTGCAACCCCGCCTGGGTGGCGGGGCCGAAGTCCCCGTCGGCCTGGATGTCCTGGATGTAGCAGGTCCTGAGCGTGCTCTGCAGGGCTTGGACGGGCGCACCACTCCCCTCGTCCACGGTGAGCACACAGCCCCGGTCGTTGCCGTTGACGGTGGGCGCCACGAACGTGCCGCTCGACGTGTCGAACGAGGTGGCGTTGTCGCAGGTGTCGCCGCCCCCGCCGAACAGGCTCTCGGTGGGCGAGCTGGAACTCGACGTGCTGCCGCTCGTGCCGCTGCTGTTGGCGAGCGCGAAAGCACCGATCAGGAGCACGACGATGAGGGCGGATCCTCCGGAGTTGCTGGCCATGGTTCGGGCTCTGCGGCGGTTGGCTTCAGTTTCCCATACCGGGCGGGCGGATGGCGCGAACCGGACGTGTCAGTCGGGCGTCGTTTCGCGCTGGCCCAGGACCCAGAACGCTATCCCCGCGGCTACCCCCACATTGAGCGAGTCGACGCCGCCCCGCATGGGGATCCCGGCCTGCACGTCCGCCGCCGCGAGCGTCTCGGGGGACAGGCCCGGCCCCTCGGCGCCGAACAGCAGCGCCACCCGCTCGGTCGGCGCCAAGCCCAGGCGGTCGATGGGCACGGCCCCGGGGTCGGGGGTCAGCGCCACCACCCCGAACCCCTCGCCCCGCAGGAGGTCCAGCCCGCCCGGCAGCCGGGGGATCCAGGCCCACGGGTAGGCGTAGCTCTCCCCCATCGCCACCCGGGACGTGCGGCGGTACAGCGGGTCGCTGCAGGTCGGGTCCAGCAGGGCGGCGTCGATCCCCAGGCCGGCGGCCGAGCGCAGCACCACGCCCAGGTTGGTCGGGTTGCTCACCCGCTCCAACACCACCACCCGGCGGGCGTCGGCCACCGCCTCGGCGGCGGGCCGGGCCGGCCGCCGCTCGAAGCACCCGAGCAGGCCCCGGTGGACGCCGAGCCCGGTGATGCGCTCCAGCACCGGGGGCGCGGCGGCGTACACCGGGACGTCCGCCGGCATACCGGGCGGCAGGCCCGCGGGCCGGGTGGCGTCCACCAGGAACGCCCGCGGCCGGTAGCCCGCCCGCAGCGCCCGCTCGGCCACGATGTCGCCCTCGGCGATGAACACCCCCGGCTCCCCCGCCGGCGCCCGCCGCGCCAGCTCGCGGTCGCGCAGACCGACGAAGGGCGCCACCCGGGGATCGGCGGGGTCCTCGACCACCACGCGCCGGTCCACCGGGAGGGCATCGGGGTCGGTCACCGCGCGACTCTGGCACGGATCGTGCCCGCCGGTGGATGGCGGGGTGCGGGTGCTTCTAGGCTGTACAAGTCCGATACAAGTGCCAGGAGAGCGGCAATGCCCAAGATCAAGGTCGAGAACCCGGTCGTCGAGCTCGACGGCGACGAGATGACGCGGGTCATCTGGCAGTTCATCAAGGACAAGCTGATCCTCCCCTACCTGGACATCGACCTGCAGTACTTCGACCTGTCGATCCAGAAGCGCGACGAGACCGACGACCAGATCACGGTCGACGCGGCCAACGCCATCAAGCAGCACGGCGTGGGCGTCAAGTGCGCCACCATCACGCCCGACGAGGCCCGGGTCGAGGAGTTCGGGCTCAAGCAGATGTGGCGCTCGCCCAACGGCACGATCCGCAACATCCTCGGCGGCGTGGTGTTCCGCGAGCCCATCATCTGCTCGAACGTGCCCCGGCTGGTCCCCGGCTGGACGAAGCCCATCGTCATCGGCCGTCACGCGCACGGCGACCAGTACAAGGCCACCGACTTCGTGGTGCCCGGCCCCGGCACCCTGACCCTCACCTTCACCCCGACCGACGGCGGCTCGCCCATGGAGTTCGAGGTGGCCGAGTACCCGGGCGGCGGCATCGCCATGGGCATGTACAACTTCGACGACTCCATCCGGGACTTCGCCCGGGCGTCGTTCCGTTACGGGCTCGACCGCCACTACCCGGTGTACCTGTCGACCAAGAACACGATCCTCAAGGCCTACGACGGGCGCTTCAAGGACCTGTTCCAGGAGGTCTTCGAGGCGGAGTTCAAGGCCGAGTACGACGCCCAGGGCCTCACCTACGAGCATCGCCTCATCGACGACATGGTGGCCCAGGCCCTCAAGTGGGAGGGCGGGTACCTGTGGGCCTGCAAGAACTACGACGGGGACGTGCAGTCCGACACGGTCGCCCAGGGCTTCGGCTCCCTCGGCCTCATGACATCTGTGCTGATGACTCCCGACGGCAAGATCGTCGAAGCCGAAGCCGCGCATGGTACCGTCACCCGTCACTAC
>JBKPRV010000624.1:0-5898 GCA_046734715.1 Actinomycetota bacterium
CACGCCCTCTTGTCTCCCGAGGTTTACGGGCTGCTCGTCGTCGACCGGCGCTGGCCACCGGAACGGTACGAGACGTGGCTCACAGACACTCTCGTCGACCAACTTCTCGCACCGCGTCGCGTGTAGGCCAGCCCGGCCTCACCTGCATGTTGGCAGCGCACGATCTGTCGCGGCCGACACCGACGATCGCCGCCCTTCCTGAAGGACCTACCGCCGATTCTGAGCCAGCCTCAAATCGATGGCTTGGCCCGGCGAGCGATGCCCGGCACGGCAGGTTTGGTGGGGTTGACGCGGCTTTTGCGCATGATGTCGGGTACAGCCACCACGTCGTCGGTCGGTGGGTCGCACCCGGCATCAAAACCGGGCCACCCCGACGACTGGTGGATGATCCTCGTCAGCGCCTATCCGCGCGGGTCCTTAGCCGCCCCTCAGCCGGTGGAGGCGGTGAAGACGCTCGACGTCGATGACTGGCCTGGAGAACTCACGTGCCCCGAGGTCGAGACAATCTGCGGGCTGTTCCGGGTGGTGGGCGCGCCCGAGACCGCAGACGCTCTGCTAGCTAACCACGCTTACGCCGACGACGTCAGCGACGCCCACTTCCGCCTGAACCCGCTCGCCGCAGACCACCGCGCCGCAGTCCCAGCCAGACGCCTGGATCAGATGGCCTCCGAGCCAGGTACAGGCGCCGCCGGCGAACCCACTGTCCGCTGCGCGGTCGCCCAGGCGACCCCGTCCGTCACATTCCGGCGGGCTGCCGTGTCTATGTGGTGAAGGACGAAATCCCCCGGATGTGACACGGAGCGAAAGCGAAACATGATGAACGTGATGATGATTCAGGCCAAGCTGAAGGCGGAGAGCGTCTCCGACGTCGAGGCGGCCGCCGACAAGATGTTCGCCGCGGTCAAGGCCGCGCAGCCGGGCGGCGTGAAGTACGCATCGCTGCGCCTGGCCGACGGTGTCTCCGCGGTCGCCTTGCTGGCGCTGGACGACCCGGAGGACAACCAGCTCCAGGCCATCCCCGAGTTCCGCGAGTTCCAGGAGCAGCTCCCGGAGTGGCTGGCCGAGCCGCCGATCGTGGAGCCGCTCACGCTGGTCGGCTCCTACGAGCTGTTCTGACAGCGAGGAGGCTTGGCATGACCTCCATCATCGAGGCGCACGGCCTGGTCAAGCGGTTCGGCGAGGTCCACGCGCTCGCCGGCGTGGACCTCGTCGCCGAGTCGGGGCGGGTCACCGCGCTGCTCGGCCCGAACGGCGCCGGCAAGACCACGTTCGTGAGCGCGGTCGCCACGCTGCTCCGCCCGGACGCCGGTGAGCTGCGGGTCGCCGGCATCGACGTAGCCGCCGACCCTCGGCGGGTGCGCCGGGTCATCGGGCTCGCCGGCCAGTACGCGTCGGTCGAGCCGGCGATGACCGGACGTGAGAACGTCGAGCTGGTCGCCCGGCTCTTCGGGCTGGGTCGGCGGGCGGCACGGGCGGCAGCCGGCGACGTGCTCGACCGGCTCGGCCTCAGCGACGCCGGCGACCGGCTCGTGCGCACCTATTCCGGTGGCATGCGTCGCCGGCTCGACCTGGGCGCGAGCCTGGTCGGGCGCCCGCGACTTCTGCTGCTCGACGAGCCGACCAGCGGGCTCGACCCGCGCAGCCGTCGCGAGCTGTGGGAGGCGATCCGTGGGCTCGTCGTCGACGGCGTGGACGTCCTGCTCACCACGCAGTACCTCGAAGAGGCCGACACCCTGGCCCGCCACGTCGTCATCATGGACCACGGCCGCGTGATCGACGCCGGCACGCCCGACGAGCTGAAGGACCGCGCCGGGCGCGACGTCATCGACGTCCGCCCCCGCGCCGCCGGCAACCTCCCCGCCGTCGAGGAGATCCTCGCGTCGGTCAGCGACGACACGCCCCAGTCTGACATCGACACCCAGCGCGCCTCGGTGTCCGTCGACAGCGGGGCCGACAAGCTCGCGGTGGTCGTGCAGAAGCTGCACGACCAGCGCATCGCGCTCGACGACGTCGGCGTCCGCCGCCCCTCGCTCGACGAGGTGTTCCTCGCCCTGACCGGCCAGCCCCTCGCGCCTTCTGGCATCGCCCATGACGATCACGACCACGACCGCGGCGACACAGCCGCCGCCTGACCACCGCACCCCCGGAGCCATTTCCCATGACCACCACCACGACCACCATCAGGTCCACCACCGACACCGAGCACTCGGCACTGGGGCGGGAGACCGGTGCCGGCTTCGTCGCCGCCACCATGCAGTCGGCCCGGCGCACGTTCCTGCAGTACCTCCGCACGCCGCAGTTGCTCGTGCTCCCGACGATCATCGGCGCGATGTTCCTCTTCATCTTCCGGTACGTCTTCGGCGGCGCGATCGACGCCGGGAACGGCGTCGACTACGTCGACTTCCTCGTCCCCGGGTTCCTGCTCACGACCATCCTCTGGACCGGGATGAACGCACCCGCGGGGATCGCCGAGGACGCCGCCTCGGGCGTGCACGACCGCTTCCGCTCCCTGCCGATCCCCCGGACCGCGGTCGTCGCCGGTCGATCGCTCGCCGACGGCGCGCTCGTGTCGTGGACGTTGCTCGTCAACGGGGTGCTCGGCTTCGCGGTCGGCTTCCGCACGCATGGCAGCTTCGCTGCGGCGGTCGGCGCGTTCGTGGTGATGCTCGTGGCGACGTACGTGTTCAGCTGGGTGTTCCTCGCGCTCGGCCTGGTCGGCGGCAACGCCCAGGCGGCACAGGGCATGGCGACGTTGCTCGTGGTGCCGTTCACGTTCCTGTCGAGCGCGTACGTGCCGGTTGACTCGATGCCGGGCTGGCTGCAGCCGTTCGCAGAGCACCAACCGATCACCGTGATGATCAACGCCATCCGCAGCCTCATGCTCGGGGGCACCCAGGCCGCCGGGGTCGGCCATACCACGGGCTACTGGGTCGTGCTCAGCCTGGTGTGGTGCGCCGGCATCCTGGCGGTGTTCTCGGCCGTCGCCGTCGCCCGCTTCTCCCGCACCCGATGATGCCCGGCTCCGAGGCACGGGACGGGCGCGCCGGACGCGTGATGGACGGGAGCGAGTGGCTCGCCGGCCGTTTCGAGGAGCACCGGACCCACATGCGAGCCGTCGCCTACCGGATGCTGGGCTCGCTCACCGAGGCCGACGACGCCGTCCAGGATGCCTGGGAGCGGGTCAACCGGGCCGGCGCCGACGACGTCGACGACCTGAAGGCCTGGCTGACGACGGTCGTCGCCCGGGTCTGCCTCAACATGCTGCGCTCCCGGAACGCGCATCGGGTGGAGCCCCTCGACGCCTACATCCCGGACCCGATCGTGAGCGCCACGGACGGGCCGGACCCCGAGGAGGAGGTGCTGCTGGCCGACTCGGTCGGCCTCGCCCTCCAGATCGTGATCGAGACCCTGGGGCCTGCCGAGCGCGTCGCCTTCGTGCTCCACGACATGTTCCACCTGTCCTTCGGCGAGATCGCCACCATGGTCGGTCGCTCACCCGAGGCGGCCCGGCAGCTCGCCAGCCGGGCCCGCCGCCGCGTCAAGGGAGCCGGGGTCCACACCCCAGAGCGCGACCTCGCCCGTCAACGCGCCGTGGTCGACGCCTTCTTCGCGGCCGGACGGGCCGGCGACTTCGACGCCCTCATCGCCCTGCTCGACCCCGATGTCGTGGCCCGGGCCGACTTCAGCCCCCGCCGCCCGGACGCCTCCCAGGTGGTCCGCGGCGCCGCGGCTGTCGCCCGACAGGCCCGGCTCGGCGCGAACGCCGCCGCGGTAATCCACCCGGTCCTGGTCAACGGGGCCGCCGGCGTGGTCATCACGCTCGACGGGCGGCCCCTCGCGCTGATGGGCTTCACCGTCGCCGAAGGCAAGATCGTCGAGGTCGACGTGATCGTCGACCCCGACCGCATCGCCCGCCTCGCAGCGCCCGTTCTCGCCATCCCCGGACCACAGCCCGGCCCCGATCACCACTGGCCCTGACCGCACAGGCTTCGCATCAGGCACGGCGTCCGCGGGCGCTCGGGCGAAGGCGGCGGGCAGCACGTCGACGGCGTCACGTTGCCGCGGGCAGCGAACGGGATCAGTCGGCGCACTCAGTGGACCACGGCAGTGAGCCCGCGGCGGACCGAGCGGCGGCTGGCACGATGACGACCTCGGCGTGGGAAGCATCGGTGGACACGGCGTGGAGCAGGTTCGGGCGGTGGTGGCGCCGCCACGCCTCCCGCAAATCGGTGGCTAGACCTCCAGCGCGGGCGACGGCTCGGCCCGGAGCGCCGGTTTGCCAGCCCCTACTCGATCGGATGCTTGGCCCGGTTGGCACGTCTCCGTGACGTCTTGACCGCGGCGCGTGCTGATTCGGCTTGACACTGTGCCCTAGCAGGGAAGAAGCAGCGAGGCAATCCGTCGGGTGTATACCGATTTCCTTGCTTCTCGCCCGAAGCTGACGCCGGGAGATCTGCAACAACCTGCGCTCAGGTTGGGTGACCTCGCGCTCACCTCGACACGTCTCGGCAACGGCGGAGCAACGGCCGAGGTTGCTCGTCGTCAGTCCGACGGGTCCTGGCTGTTGTGATCGACCAGCCGAATGTCCTTGGCTAGAGACGCCCGCTACCACATCTAGAGCTGGTGCAGCCAAGGGCATACCCATACGTACGTTCGTGACCGGCCGTCAGTCCAGCGATCTGAGAGTCTGGCTCTGAAGGGTCAAGGGCGCCGGCTGACGGCGGCGCCGGCGGCCGTCGCTACCGCCGCTCCCATAGCAGTATGCGTCGGAGGATCAAGGCGCAACGTGGCGCAAGGACTTCGAGTTGTTCTTTCGAGCGGACCGCCACCCGTGACAGCTGACCCGCCCCTATCGACGCTACCGGACGCCTCGCCTCGAGCAGTGAACGTCACGCCGGTTGGTGGTAGGCCAGGACGCGGTCGAGCCGCTTCGATAGCCACCGGGTGAGGCTCCCGGTGCCGTCGATGGCCCAAGTGACGAGGGCGCCGTTGTAGACGGTGTACACGGTGTCGGCGAGCTCGGCGGCATCGGTGGGGCTGATCTCGCCGTCGCTGATCGCCTCGTTCAGGAGTTGTGTGATGGCTCGTCGGAGGAGCCGGCTCTGTTTCGCGGCGTGTGCGCCGAGGCCGGGGTCGGTGAGATCGAGGTGGAGCATCGCGAGGTGGTTGGCGACCGCGTGTCGTGAGTCGATGCCGGCGGTCAACTCGAGCAGCGCCGCTCGCAGCGCCGAGAGCGCCGTCGGCGAGTTGCTCCGGGCTCGGTTGAACGGGTCCTCGATCCCGGTGGCGGCCGCTTCCGCGTAGGCGAGCAGCAGGTTCCGCTTCGACCCGAACCTCTGGGTCAACGCGGGGGCCGAGAGCCCGACCCGATCGGCCATCGCCGCGAGCGTCAACCCCGACGGGCCGACCTCGGTCACGACGACGGTGACGGCCTCGAAGATCGCCTCGTCGCTGACGCTTCTCGGTCTGCCGGTTCGCATGGACTCACCATAGCAGTTGACTTTGTGAATGAAAAGAAAGTAAGTTGCCAGCATGACCAACACCCCGAAGAACCTCAGCGGCCGCGTTGCCGTCGTCGCCGGTGGCACCCGCGGGGCGGGCCGCGGCATTGCTGTCGAGCTCGGCGCCGCGGGCGCCACCGTGTACGTGACCGGTCGCACCACCTCCACTGAACCCTCCCCCATGGCGCGGCTCGAGACGATCGAGGAGACGGCTCGCCTCGTCGACGAAGCCGGCGGGACCGGTATCCCGGTACGCGTCGACCACGCGGACACCGAGCAGGTGCGAGCCCTGATCGAGCGCATCAGCGACGGCCACGGCCGCCTGGACCTCCTCGTCAACGACATCTGGGGCGGCGACCCCCTCACCGAGTGGGACACCCCGTTCTGGCAGCACGAC
>JBKPRV010000625.1:0-10139 GCA_046734715.1 Actinomycetota bacterium
GTGCCGGGGGACGACGGCCGCCGCGGCGCGCATCCCCGCCGGGACCGTCTCGCGGACAGGCGCCGCGGTGCGGGTGCGCAGCAGCGTGACCGCGGCCCGCACGTCGTGGGCGCTGGGTTGCTCGGCCGGGACGGCGTCGTCGGGCCAGGGCTCGGAGAACGGGTCGGTCGCCCCCAGCGGGCGGGCGGCCGCGGGGTGGTCGGGATGGTCGGTGAGCAACGTCGGGGGCAGCGTGACCACGGCGGCGATGCCGGCCACCACCGAACCGTGCAGCCGCACGGAGATGCCGTGGCGGGCCGCCAGCACCGCGGTGACGTAGTGCCCCATGTAGCGGGCGGGAGTGACCGTGAACGACTCGGCCCCCGCCAGGCGCTGGTTGGCCCGCTCCAGGTCCTCGGGCGTCATGCCCAGGCCGTGGTCGACGACGGAGATGTCGTAGCCGCCGGGGCCGATGTGCCCGCTCACCTCGACCAGCTCACGCGGTGGGGAGTGGCGCAGGGCGTTCTCGATCAGCTCGGCGAGGATGTGGGCCAGGTCGGCGGAGGCGCCGCCCCGCACCATGGCCGGCTCCAGCGTGCGCACCACCACCCGCTCGTAGTTCTCGATCTCGCCCAGCGCCGCCGGCACCACGTCGGCCACCTGCACCGGCGGCCGCCAGCGGGCCGGAGCCACCGGCTCGGACAGCACCAGGAGCGACTCGGCGTTGCGGCGGATGCGGTTGGCGAGGTGCTCGAGCCGGTAGAGCTGGTCGCGCCGGTCCGGGTCGATCTCGCTGCGCTCGAGCTCGCCCAGCGCGTCCAGCAGCCGGCTGAGCAGGTTCTGGTTGCGCCGGCCGAGGTTGACGTAGGACTCGGCCACGTTGCGGCGCAGCGCGGCCTGCTCGACCGCCAGGTTTAGGGCCGAGTGCTCCAGGTCGTGCAGCGCCCGGGCGACGTCGCTCACCTCGTCGCGGATGCCGACCACGGCCGGCGGCGTCTCGGGGACGGACACGTCGGTGCCGGCCGGGGCGGCGAGGATGTCCTGCACGGCCGCGGGCAGGCGGTAGCTGGCCATGGCGCCCGCCTCGAGGCTGAGGTGGCGGAGCGGCCGGGTGATCGACCGGCTCACCACGTAGGCCACGCCCACCGCGATGCCCAGGACCACCAGCATCGCCGCCCAGTACAGACGGCGCCGGGCGTCGGCCTCGGATGCCAGCCGGGTCGCCTCGTTGTCGAGGATGGCGGCCACGTTGTTCCGGAACGCCGAGTAGCCGCCCTCGGGACCGAGCGGCGTGGTGGCGAGCAGCGCCTCGGGGTCGACCTCGCCGGTGCGCACCGCCCGGTCGGCGTAGTCGAGCACGCCCGTGACCCGGGGGCTGGCGAGCAGCGTGTCGGCCGACTGCGCGTAGGCGCCGGTCGCCTTGGTGCGGACCACGTTGTTGTTGCGCTCGACGTCGCGGGCCGCCTCGGCGATGCGGGCGGCTTCCGCGGGCTCGTCGACGCCACCCGGACTGCTGCCCCAATAGAGCAGCCGCTCGACCAGCTGCGCCACTGCGTCGGTGGCGTGGGACGCGTAGTGCACCAGGTCGTCGCCCTGGCGCAGGGCCGCGTCGTCGACCACCTGCGAGAAGCGGTCGTGGGAGGCGAACAGCGTCGCGACCATGTCGGTGTACGCGGTGAAGACCTCGTGGGCCTCCTCGCGGTCGGCGGGGCCGCCCGCGCTCGCCGCGGTGTCGACCCGCGCCCGCACGGCATCCAGCTGGTCGAGGCTCTCCAGCGCCACCGCGTAGTCGTCGCGCAGCGTGTCGTTCTGGTCCGCGATCTCGCGGTGCAGCGCGGTGTGGGCCGCGTCGGTGGCGTCCCGCGCCGCGGTGACGTCGCCCATGTCCAGCTCGATGTGCCCGCTCAGCCCCAGCATCTCGATCAGGGCCAGGTTGCGCTCGGCCTGGAGGGCGCTGATGAGACCGGCGTGGCCGATCGACGCGGTGGCCAGGCCCGCCTGGCGCTCGACCTGGGCGGCGTGCCCGGCGTTGGCGGACACCCCCATCGCCGCCCCGACCACCAGCGCGATGAGCGGAACGGCCAGCGCCCCGGCGACCTTGGCGCGGATGGGGATGCGGCGGACCACGTGGCGGCTCCGTTCGTCTTGCGTCGGAGCCCGTCCCCCGGCCCCCGACCTCAGCAGATACCTCGAGGCGGCAACCGAGGGCAGTGAAGGACGCCCGCGAGACGTCTCCCCAGCCCGACCCGGCACGGCTGCAAACCTGCGCGGACTGCGATTTACCACGCACCCTAGCGCGCGGCCAGGTGACGTTCGTCACCGTTCTGACATGGGACAGAATGTGTTTCAGTCGTCTTTCAATGCGACTGCGTTAGGGGTGACGTTCATCTTTGGTTCATATGCCTGTTCGTCCACCGCACGGGCCTCGCCGGCGACCTCGGCGCGCAGCTCGTCCCGGCAGGATCGGCACGGCCCGTAGTAGGTCTCGACCACCTCCGTCCCGCAGCGCGGGCAAAAGAAGCTCTGCATCTCGCCGCTCAACCCACGACCGCCCGCAGCGCGCCGGCCGCGGGATCCCGGCGCCGGACGACCAGCAGGTCGGCGGTGCGGAAGCTGGCCATGCGCGTGCTCCAGGAGTCGATCACGTCGCGGCCGTCGCCGCGTCGGAAGAACGTGGTCATCGGGCCCTCTTGCTGGTAGGCGTCGGCGCCGTCGACGGTCTCGACGGTCCGGTCTCGCAGGATCACCTCGAACGTCGGCACGGCGCAGACGGTACGGCGGGCCCCCTGTGCGCTACGAGAGGACAACCCTGTGAACTGGGGGTGGACAAATCACCGAGCTCGGGACGCCGCGCGCCGGGCCCAGTCGCGCCACGACTCCGAGATGAGCGGATGCGCCGCCACCCGCTCCAGGGCCGCGGGGTCCCCGTCCTCGTAGGCGTCGATGAACTCCCCTATGGTGTAGTGGTCGTCCGGTGTCTCCAGGCGCTCCATGGCGTCGCCCGCGCCCACCATGCCCGCCCGCTCGATGGCGAAGTACGAGCCGTTGCGCCGGGCCGCGGCGAAGCGGTCCACGAAGCCGGCGTCGCCCATGCGGATGCCCAGCTTGAAACACGGGAAGCGGGGCTCGCTGACCCGCAGCCCCGCGGTGCCGGCCCGCCAGCGTTCCCCCACCACCAGGGCTCGGAGGTCTACGCCCGCCAGCGTGAGGTTGTCGCCGAAGGTCCCGGGGCGGAGCTCCTCGCCCAGCTCCCCCGCCCACCAGGCGTAGTCCTCGACCGCGTAGGCGTACACGGCCTTGGTCTCGCCCCCGTGGACCCGGCGGTCGGCCTGGTCGTCGCCGGCCAGGTTGATGCCCTCGACCAGGACCCGACCCCGCACCGGGGCCTTCCAGATGGCGGTGGTGACCGTGCGGCCGTGCCAGTCCAGCTGACGGGGTCGGCCGACGTTGACGGACACGATGCCACTCATCGGGCGCTCCGGGACCGGGCCAGGTGGGCGGCGGCCTTGGCGCGGTTGCCACACGTGGCCATGTCGCACCAGCGGCGGCGGCCGGCCTTGCTCACGTCGTGGAACAGCAGCACGCACGCCGGGTTGGCGCAGCGCCGCACCCGGTCCGGATCGAGCGCCAGCGCCGGCACGGTGGCCGCCGCCAGGTCGAGGCGGAACTGGGCGTCCGGGTCGTCGGAGCGGAGCACGAGCCGGGGATCGGGCACGGGGGCCAGCCCCAGGGTCCCCCGGACCGGGCGCAGCAGCGCGTCGACCTGCCCCAGGCAGTCGGGATCCCGCTCCGGCGGGTAGAGCGCGGCCCGTAGGCCGTCCCGCAGGGCCCGGGCCCAGCGCACGGTGCGCTCCGGCAGCGCGCCGGGCGCCACCGGCGGGAGTCCCGCCTCGGTGGCCCAGGCGGCCAGCGCCTCGGGGCCGGTCAGCAGGTCGACGAAGGCGCCGTCGATGACCGGTTCGGTGTTGCAGAGGTCGAGGCCGGGATGCTGGCCGACCCAGATGAACTGATCCGTCACCTAACCGATGATATCAGTTATTCCGGTTGAGCGGGCCGCCAGTGCAGGGACGCGGGCTCGAAGTAGCGGGTGCTGTCCTGGACCACCAGCGGCTCGGTCATGCCCAGCTCGGTGGCGAGCTGCTCGCACTGGGAGCCGAAGGTGCGGTAGTCGGACATCCACACCAGGAACACTGCGTGGTCGCCGGCCCGCTCGTTGATCTCGGCGGCGATGGCGGCGGGGTCGGCGGCCGCGTTCCGGTCCGCGTAGTCGACCCAGTCCACCCTGTCGGGCGGCGTCAGCGCGGGGTAGCTCAGCTCGACCAGGCCGTCGGGCATCGCCCGCGAATACCCCGGGCCCAACTGGTCCGGGCAGTACACGACGACGTCGCCGGGCCGGGCCCGGGCGGCCACCGCCCCGCCTACGGTCTCGGACTGGGTGCGCTGGTAGTAGTTCACCCACAGGATGCCGGCCAGCGAGAAGCTGATGTACACGAGGCCGACCAGCAGGCGTCCCACCCCCGGCACCCGGGTGATGCCCACGGCGACGGCCAGCAGCACGAAGGGCACGATCACCGAGGCGTAGCGGCTCTGGTAGGTGGCATGCGTGACGTAGCCGGCCACCGCGCCCAGGCCCAGGACCAGCATCACCAGGGCCAGCTCGACCCGCACCAGCGGCGAGGTCCGCAGGTCGAGTGTCATCTCATGAGCGGTCGAGCGCACGGTGAACAGTGCCACCAGCGCCAGGACCAGCACGATCGAGCCGTAAAGCGCGGCCTCGGTGAGCTCGCCCCCGCCCAGGTCCTCCAGCGTCGTCTGCAGCATGGCGGTGGGCCGGAACGGCTCGCCCCACGGGGTGCCGGTGTGGCCCGCCTGGTAGAGGAAGCCGCCCAGCCAGGGGACGAACAGCACGAAGCCGGCGACGGCGGCCACTCCCACCCGCAAGGTGGTGCCCCGGGTGGCGGGCTCGCGCCACCCGCGCAGGGCGAGCAGCAGCACCACCGCCGCGAGCAGGTAGAAGGCCCAGTAGTGGCTGAGCAGCAGCAGACCGCTCACCAGTCCGATGCCCAGCAGCCGAGGCAGCGTGGGCTTGACCAAAGCGTCCTGCACGAGCAGGTAGCCGGCCAGCACCAGCAGCATGACCAGCGAGTACATGCGGGTCTCGGTGGCGTAGCGCACCCAGTAGGGCGACAGGGCCACGGCGATGAGCGCCCAGCGGGCCCCGGAGCGCCCGGCCAGGCGCCGTCCCGCCACCCAGGCCAGCGGCAGCGAGGCCACGGCGAGCAGCCCCGACAGCGCCCGCACCGCGATGTCGCCCTCGCCGAACAGCTCCATCCAGTAGTGCAGGAACAGGTAGTACAGCGGGGGATGGCCGTCGTGGCGGAGGGCGTCGAGCAGGTCTCCGACCGGCAGGCGGGCGATGTTGACGCTCAGCGCCTCGTCGAGCCACAGCGGCGAGCGCTGCACGAAGCGCAGGACCACGCCGAGCGCCACGATGGCCCCCAGGACCACCGGCACGACCCACGTGAACCGTGGGGACTTCTCAACCTCGGCGGCGGTGGCATCGTCGTCGACCGCTCCGTCGACCAGCGTGCGCATGAAGGGGCGATGCTAGCAACGAGCCACCCCGACGGGCCGATTCCGGCGGCCGGCCGGGTCGGGCCGGTCGCCGGCTCGCCGCGGCCTCACCGCGGCGAGCTAGCGGTGCGCGGGCGCCCCTTCGGTAAGGTGGCTCGTTCACGTCCGCACCGCTGAGGGAGAGCGACCCCCGTGAGCGAGAGCACTACACCCGCCGTGCCGACGCCGACGGCCGACGGTCCGGGAAGCGTCGTCATCATCGGCGCCGGCCCGGCAGGCCTCACCGCGGCTCAGGAGCTGGCCAAAGCCGGCGTCACCAGCACGGTGCTCGAAGCGGACTCGGTGGTGGGCGGCATCTCGCGCACGGTGCAGCGGGACGGCTGGCGCTTCGACATCGGCGGCCACCGCTTCTTCACCAAGGTGCAGCGGGTCGAGGACTTCTGGCACGAGGTGCTCGAGGACGACGAGTTCATGCTCCGCCCGCGCGAGAGCCACATGTACTACCGGGGCAAGTTCTTCGACTACCCGCTCAAGCCGCTCAAGGCCGCGCTCGCCCTCGGCCCGGTCGAGACCGTGCGCTGCGGGCTGTCGTTCCTCTGGGTGCGGATCAAGCCCCGCAAGGAGCAGCGCTCGCTGGAGGACTACCTGGTCGCCAACTTCGGCTGGCGGCTCTACACCCACTTCTTCAGGACCTACAACGAGAAGGTGTGGGCGGTCCCTGCCTCGGAGATCTCCGCCGACTGGGGCGCTCAGCGCATCAAGGGCATGTCGCTGTGGGACGCGGTGTGGGAGCCCGTTCGTGCCCGCCTCGCCGGGCGCCGGCAGGATAGGTCCAAGCAGGTGACGAGCCTGATCGAGCAGTTCCAATACCCCAAGTACGGGCCGGGGATGATGTGGGAGCGCTGCCGCGAGCTGGTCGAGGCCGCCGGCACCAAGGTCATCATGGAGACGCCCGTCACCCGCGTGCGTCACGAGGGCGGCCGGGCGGTGGCGGTGGTGTCCGAGGCCGACGGCGTGACCACCGAGTACGCGGCGGACGAGATCATCTCCTCGATGCCGTACTCCTTGCTGGCCAAGGCCATGGACCCGCCGGTGCCGCCCGAGGTGCAGGCCGCGGCCGACGCGCTCTACTTCCGCGACTTCCTGTCGGTGGCGCTGGTCGTGCCCGAGGACAAGGTGCCGTGGACCGACAACTGGATCTACATCCACGCGCCCGACGTCAAGACCATGCGGGTCCAGAACTTCGGCTCGTGGTCGCCGTACATGATCCACAGCGGGAGCAACGTCCTCGGCCTCGAGTACACGGTGGTCGAGGGCGACGAGTGGTGGACCGCCAGCGACGTGGAGCTCATCGAGAAGGGCAAGGTCGAGCTGGAGAAGATCGGGCTGATCCGCTCGGCTGACGTCGAGGCCGGCTACGTCGTGCGCATGCCCAAGGCCTATCCCGTCTACGACCCGGACTACGCCGACAACGTGGCGATCCTGCGGCGCTGGCTGGAGCAGCACGTGCCCAACGTCCACCCGGTCGGCCGCAACGGCATGCACCGGTACAACAACCAGGACCACTCGATGTACACGGCCATGCTGTCGGTCGAGAACATCCTCACCGGCGCCGGGCACGACATCTGGGCCGTCAACGTCGAGGAGGAGTACCACGAGGAGGCGGCAACCGGCTCCGTCACCCCCAGGACCTCGTCAGCCGGTGGCGGCACCGGCCGGGACGCCCCGATCCTCCCCCGCCGCTGAGGCGGCCCGGCCCCTCAGCCGCTGCCCCGCGGCCACCAGGGCCACGGCCGCGCACACCGCCAGCGTCGGGTACATCGGCATCTTGAAGCGCGGGTCCCCGAACGTGGCGAGCGGCGCCACCAGCTGGGCCAGGCCCACCACCACGAGGAACAGGCCGCGCCGGGCCGGGTCCGAGCGCCGGACGAGCAGCACCGCGCCCACCACTGCGCCCACGGCCACCGCCGCGTAGAACGCGTTCGCCGCGAGCTCGAGGGCGGAACGGGTGCCGTCGGACACGATGGGGCGCTCGCCGAAGTCCTCCGCCACGTCCAGCCCGTCGGCATCGCTCTCCAGCGTGATGCGGCCCTTGCTCACCGTGCGGCGGAGCGTGGTGGCGGGCTCGTCCCGTATGTAGCGCAGGGCGCGGGAGATGTTCTGCGACTGGCGGCGCGTCTCGTACTCCGGGCGCCGGAGCCCCTCGCCCGTGTAGCAGTACGCGGCCAGGTCCCCGAAGCCGCCCGACGCGCCCGGGTTGTGGCCCAGGCACAGGTTGTCGCCGAGGTTGAGCGAGAGGGCGACGGGAGCCTCCATGACCACGCTGGAGCGGATGGCCCACGGCAGCATCACCGCCACGGTCGCCGCCAGCGCCACGGCCGCCCGCCACAAGACGGTCCGGACTGCGGGGCCCCACCACAGCACGAGGAAGGCGGGCGCCGCCACCAGCGTCACCGGCCGCACCAGCACGCACAGCCCGAACAGCACGCCGATGGCCACCAGCCTCCGGGGCCCTGGGGCCCGAGCGGCCTCGGGATCGCCGAGGACCACGATCAGCAGCACCACGAACAGGAACAGGAACAGCGTCTCGGTCAGCACGATGCCGCTGTGGAAGATCAGGTTGGGCCACAGTGCCCAGATGCCCGCGGCCACCAGGCCCACGGTCGGGCCGGCCAGCCGGCGCGCCAGCACGAACACCAGCCCGATGGTGGCGACCGACAGCATCACGTTGAGCCCGACCGCGACCCCGAAGGTCGTCACGTCGCCGGGGAGCAGCCGCACCGCCCAGACCGCCGCCCCGAGCGCGAGCGGATAGCCGGGTGGGTAGTAGGCGGTGGCACCCTGCTCGGGCCCCGGGCCGTAGCTGTAGCCGTCACCCGAGGCGATGTGGTCCGACAGCACCAGGTACAGCAACGGATCCCGCAGCGCCACCGGCGCCTCGGCCTGGAACGCCCAGACGATCCGCAGGATCGCGCCCACCGCGATGATGGCGACCAGGGCCCGCCGGCCGCGCCGGTCGAGCGGCGGCAGCGGCGGCAGCATCCGCCTCCCCCAGTCACGGAGTGCGTCGAGCACGGGGCGCCACCCTACTCACCGGGAATCAACGGCCGCGTAGCCGGTCCCACTAGTGTCGTGCGATGGCTGACCGCCCGGCTGAAGGGGGGCGGGCCGTCGCCATCCGCCGATGACATCGACCGAGACATCACCCACTCCGACGGTCACCGATCCCGACGGTGTGCGCCCCGCGGACGCGCCCGCCGAGGTGGCACCCGCCGGCGCGCGCGCCGAGGAGGACGGCCCGGTCCGGCCCCGGCGCTTCGGGGGCTGGCTCGCCGTCATCGCCTTGGCCGGGCTCGCCGTGCGCCTCATCTACCTGTTCGGCTGGCGCAACCCGTGGCCGGTGATCGGCGACCCGTACTACTACCACCACGGCGCCAACCTGCTGGCCGACGGCGAGGGCTACGTCCACCCGTTCCGGCTGCTGCTGGAGGGCATTCGCATGCCCGGGGCGGACCACCCACCCGGCTACCTCACCGTGCTCGCAGGGTTCTCGCTGCTGGGAATGCGCTCGTTCCTGTGGCACCAGGTGGCGTCCTGCGTACTGGGCATGGGCGGCGTGGTGGCCATGGGCCTGGCCGGGCGGCGGATCGCAG
Source organism: Actinomycetota bacterium (assembly GCA_046734715.1). GTDB lineage: Bacteria > Actinomycetota > Acidimicrobiia > Acidimicrobiales > VFJN01 > ZC4RG19. The sequence goes on from JBKPRV010000625.1 coordinate 9,207, forward strand.
GTGAGCGGGTCGGCCTGATCGTGGCGGCCATGACCGCCTTCAGCCCCAACATCTTCCTGTTCGACGCCATGGTGCTGTCCGAGACCCTGGTCGTCTCCACCACCGCCATCGTGCTCATCGCCGCCTACCGCTGGTGGGACCGGCGCGGCACCGGCGAGGCGGTCGCCTTCGGAGCGGCCATCGGGCTGGCCGCCCTGGTGCGGTCGGAGGCCGTCCTGCTGGGACCGGCCATCGGCGTGCCGCTGGTGTGGTGGCGCTACCGGCGGCCCGGGCACAAGCCGCTGGCCGCGTACGCGGGGCAGCTCGCGGCCGCGGGGCTGACCGCCCTGGTCGTCATCGGGCCCTGGGTGGCCTACAACATGTCCCGCTTCGAGCGGCCGACCACGCTGTCGGCCCAGTTCGACCAGACGCTGGGCACCGCCAACTGCGACACCGTGTACTTCGGCGACCGCGTGGGCTACTGGTCGCTGGCCTGCATCCAGGCGACCGAGCACCTGGTGGGCGAGGGCGACGCCTCGGCGCAGGGCCGGGGCTTCTCGCGCATCGCCCGCGAGTACCTGCGCGACCACGCCGGGCGGGTCCCCTACGTCGTCGCGGCCCGCGTGGGGCGCACCTTCGGGCTGTACGAGCCCCAGGGGCAGATCTTCCTCGACGATCAGGTCGAGACGAAGGAGCCCGCGCTGGGGCAGGCGGGCATGTTCGTCTGGTACGCCATCGTGGTGGCCGGGGCCTTCGGGCTGGTCGGCCTGCGGCGGGTCGGCCGGCCCATCTTCCCGCTCATAGCCGTGGTGGCGACGGTGGTGCTCACGGTGGCGGTGATCTACGGCACCACCCGCTTCCGGCTGCCCGCGGAGCTGGCCCTGATGATCCCGGCCGCGGTCTCCCTCGACGCGCTGGTCGTGGGTCACCGCAACCGCCGGCGCGCGCCGGCGC
>JBKPRV010000626.1:0-9856 GCA_046734715.1 Actinomycetota bacterium
CCGCTGGACGACTGGCGCCGCCACCGCGAGGCCGCCCTCGCTACCAGCCGGGTCCCGCGCACGGTGGCCGCCACCGCCCTCACCGCCGAGGGCCGCCCGGAGGCCCTGGTCGACCCCGGCCTCCACAAGCGCCCCCGCGACCTGGACCTCCCCCCGTGGCAGAAAGGCCGCTACGGCACAGCCATCGGCCGCGCCGTCCACGCCGTGCTCCAGACCATCGACCTCGCCACCGGCGCCGGCCGCGCCGAAGCGGTCGCGGCCCAGGCCGCAGCCGAGGGCGTGATCGGCCACGAAGCCCACATCGACGCCCTCGTCCGGGCCGCGCTCGCCTCCCCCAGCGTGATCGAAGCCGCCACCCGACCCCACTGGCGCGAGCTGTACGTGGGCGTCCCCCTCGGCGGCGGCCGCACGCTGGAGGGCTACGTCGACCTGCTGTACCGCAGCGACGAGGGCCTGGTGGTCGTCGACTACAAGACCGGCCCGACCAGCCCCGACGCCGACCTCGACCCCCTGGTCGACCGGTACCGCGCCCAAGGCGCCTCGTACGCCCTGGCGGTGGCCGACGCCACCGGCGAACCGGTCGTAGCCATGGTCTTCACCTTCCTCACCCCCACCGGCCCCGCCGAACGCTCCCTACCCAACCTCCCGGACGCGATCGCCGACGTCCGCCGCCTCGCCGCCCAAGGCGGCCCCATCCCGGTAACCCCATGACCATCACCCCGCCAACCATCACCGAGACGACCGTCACTACGCCAGCCATCGCCACGCCGACCAGCACCACGTCGACCATCCCCACGTCGACCATCCCCACGACCGACACCGCCCCACCACTCCCGTCGGCCTCCGTGCCCGACGCCGCCCACTCGACCGTCCCGACCCCCCACGGGCGATCGAGCAGAGCGGCCTCCGCACCCCACACCCCCCACTCCCCCCACTCCCCCGACGCCGCCCCCCAGGACCGGACCAGCCGAGTGGCCTCCGCACCCGACACGTCCCACCTCGCGGACGCCCCTCAGTCCTTCGACCCCGGTGCCAAGGGGCGGGCGGGGGGCGTGGCGTCGGCGCTGGCCCGGGTGGTGCGCGAGTTGCCGCGTGGGGGTGAGGGCCGGGTCGGGCAGGTGCGGATGGCGGAGGCCGTGGCCGACGCCATCGCCTCCGAGCGCCACCTGGTGGTGCGGGCCGGTACCGGCACGGGCAAGACGCTCGGCTACCTGGTCCCCGCCATCCGCTCGGGCCGGCGGGTGGTGGTGGCCACCGCCACCAAGGCCCTGCAGGACCAGCTGGCCGCCAAGGACCTGCCGTTCCTCGACCGCCACCTCGACCATCCGTTCTCGTGGGCCATCCTCAAGGGCCGGTCCAACTACGCCTGCGTCCAGCGCCTGGCCGAACTCGCCCGTGGCCCGGGCGCCGGTGGGGTGGGCGACCAGTTGGCCCTGGATGGGCTGGCCGAGCGGGCCGACCCCGACGAGCTGGCCGCGCTGGCGGCATGGGCCTCCACTTCGCCGACGGGTGACCGGGCCGAGCTGCCCGTCGAGCCCTCCGACGCAGCCTGGAGCGCCATCAGCACCGGCTCGCGTGACTGTCCCGGGGCCGCTCGCTGCCCGCGGGGCGACCGGTGCTTCGCCGAAGCCGCTCGGGCGCGGGCCGCCGACGCTGACGTGGTGGTGGTGAACCTGCACCTGTACGGGCTCGACCTGGCCGCCGACGGCGCGCTGCTGCCCGACCACGAAGTCGCCGTCGTGGACGAGGCCCACCAGCTCGACGACATCATCTCCGCCACCACCGGGGTCGAGCTCGGGCCCGGGCGCTTCACTCAGCTCGGGCGGGCGCTGCGCGGCATCCTGGCCGGGGCCGACGACACCGTTGCCGCCGTGGCCGATGCCGCCGGCATCCTCATCGACGCGCTCGTCGCCCACCGCGACCGGCGGATCATCGCTCCCCTGCCGACCGACCTGGCGGGCGCGCTGGCCGTGGCTCGGGGCCGGGTCGAGAAGGCCCAGGCCGCCCTGCGCGCCATCCCCGAGGGCGTGAGCGACGACGTCACCAACCGCGCCATCCGGGCCCGCCAGGCGGCGAGCGCCCTGCTGGAGGACCTCGATGCGGTGGCCGCGCCCGGCGAGGAGCACGTCCTGTTCGTCACGGGTCCGGAGCACACGCCCGCCCTGCGGCTGGCACCACTGGACGTGGCCAAGCTGCTGGCCGAGCGGTTGTGGTCCCGCCGCACTGCGGTCCTCACCAGCGCCACCCTGGCGCCCGGCTTCGGTCCTCACGTCGGGCTGCCCCAAGGGGCGGACGAGCTGCTCGACGTCGGCAGCCCCTTCGACTTCCCCACCAACGGCCTCATCTACTGCGCGGTGCGGCTCCCCCGGCCCACGGATCCCCGCTGGGCCGACGCCGCCGTCGACGAGCTGGGGGCCCTGATCGAGGCCGCCGGTGGCCGCACGCTGGCCCTGTTCACCAGCTACAAGGCCATGAACCGGGCGGCCCAGGACCTCCGGATCCGCCTGCCGTTCCCGATCCTGGCCCAAGGCGACCTGCCCAAGCCGGCGCTGGTCGACCGCTTCGCCCGTGAGCCCGAGACCTGCCTGTTCGCCACCATGAGCTTCTGGCAGGGCATCGACGTGCCCGGGCCGTCGCTGTCGCTGGTGACCATCGATCGGTTGCCGTTCCCTCGGCCCGACGATCCCCTGCTCCAGGCCCGGCGCGAGCGGGCCGGCGCCGGGGCCTTCACCGCCATCGACGTGCCCCGGGCGGCCACGCTGCTGGCCCAGGGGGCGGGCCGGCTGATCCGCACCGCCTCGGACCGCGGGGCCGTGGCGGTGCTCGATCCTCGGCTGGCCACTGCGACCTACGGGCCCAAGATCGTGGCCACCCTGCCCCGAATGCGCCGCACCCGCGACCGCGCCGAGATCGAGGCGTTCCTCCGCGAGCTGAGGGAGGCGGGCTAGAAGCCGAGGCGGTCGAGGGCGCTGGCGTGGCGCTGCCAGTCCTTGTCCACCTTCACGTGGAGCTCCAGATAGGCGCCCTCGGGCAATTGGGCGCGCACGGCGATGCCCACCGCCTTGAGCACCGAGCCCCGGTGGCCGATGACGATGCCCTTCTGGGACTCGCGCTCGACCAGGATCTCGCAACGGATGCGCGGCCACTCCCACTCCGTCACCCGCGTGGCGATCGAATGCGGTAGCTCGTCGCGGGCCACGGCCAGCAGCTGCTCGCGCACCAGCTCCGCCACCCAGAACGCCTCGGGGATGTCGGTGACCGTGCCTTCCGGGTAGTAGCGCGGGCCCTCGGGCAGCCGCGCCACCAGGTGTTCGACCAGGACGTCGACGCCATCGCCGGTGCGCGCCGACACCGGGAAGTACTCCGACAGGTCCAGCTCGGCGGCGGCCTTCAACTGGGCCAGCACCTCCTCGGGGCGGGCCACGTCGACCTTGTTCACCACGACCACCGCGTCGCGGGGCACCCGCTCGGCCACCCAGCGGTCGCCCCGGCCGAGCGGCTGGGTGGCATCGATCACGAACGCCACCACGTCCACGTCGCCGATCGTGGACTCGGCGGCCACGTTGAGCCTCTCGCCCAGCGGCGTGCGGGGCTTGTGGATGCCGGGCGTGTCGACGAACACCACCTGGGCGTCGTCCCGGTTGAGCACGCCTTGGATGCGATGGCGGGTGGTCTGGGGCTTGTCCGAGACGATGGCCACCTTGTGGCCCAGGATGCGGTTGAGCAGCGTCGACTTCCCGACGTTGGGCCGGCCCACCAGGCTGACGAAGCCCGAGCGGAAGCCGGCGGCGCCGGGGGTGTCCGCGTCCACCCCCGGCACGCTAGTCAGCTGTGGCCCACGTCCGACGTGGCGAGGTTCAGCGCCGGGTTCTCCCCGCTGAACAGCCCCCACGAGGACTCCCACCCGGGGACCTGCCACAGGTGCGCCATCCACATGTTGTCGCCGAAGGCACGGCCCTTCTGGCCGCCGATCGAGTCGCAGAGCTCCTGCGGGGTCTGGTCGGGCCCGACCACGAAGCCGCCGAGGATGCACAGGGACGGGTGGACGTGCCACACGTCGTTGGGACCGGTGAAGCCCGCGGGCGGGTCGGCGCCGATCACGGCATAGCTGAGGCCGACCAGCACCGAGGTCGGCTCGTTGCCGTTGTAGAGCAGCATCTCCGGCTCGCCCGGCATGAACGTGTCGTCCAGCAGCCGGCCGATGTTCAGGTAGTGAGCCCCGATGCCCGGCACGTACGGCGTGACCTGCATGTAGCCGGCGGCCATGGCGTCGGCGGCCGTGGGCATGGCAGCGATGACCGTGCCCGCCACCTGGAGCTCGCCCTGCAGCTTGAGCAGATCGGCCGGGTTGTCGAGGTCCTGCCATACCGACGGGCCGTGCGAGTGCATCGTGGGCTGGTCGCCTTCGCTGGCAGCACCGTTCTCCGCCTCCAGCGCGTTGTCCACGGTCCACTCGGTGAAGGTCTTGATGCGCTCCTCGCGCTCGGCCTCGGGCAGGCTGGCGAGCAGGCGCGACCGGTTGCGGATCTGGGTGGCCAGGTAGTCCCGGTTGACCTCGCGGATGCGGTCGAGCTCGGACTGCGGCAGGTATCCGGTGAGCGCGGCGATGCGCGTGGCGGCGAAATCGTCGCTCCCCTCGGCGGCGGCGCCGTCGTGACCGTGCTCGTCGTGACCGGCCGCCGTCTCGCCCTCGGCCGTGCCGTGGCCGTGCTCGTCGTGGCCGCCTTCCGCGTGGGCATGGCCGCCGCCCAGGGCCGGGACCACCGAGGCGGACACCACCGCCACCAGCGCCACCAGCGGCACGGCGGTGAACCCGAGCCGGTTGCGCCGCTCGGCCGGGACCCTCGCCCAACCCAGCGCCACGGCCAGCGCAGCCACTGCTGCGAACACCTCGAGCCCGGTCGCCAGCGAGTCGGGGAAGCCGACCGCCTCCGGCTCTTCGCCCGGCAGGCCGGCAGTACGGGAGACGAGCCACAGCGCGGCCACGCCCAGGTTGAAGGCGGCGGTGCCGTAGAGCCACGCCGGCTGGGGGCGCCACCCGAACGCCAGGGCAGCGGCGCCGGCCAGCTGCGCCCACCCGGTGACGAGGAAGAACACGCCGTGGGAGGTCTGCTCGCTGAGGTGGTCGGGCGCGAACGCGAAGTGGATGACGGCCGCTCCCAGCATGGCCAGGGCGGCCAGAGTGCGCAGAACGTCTCCGGTCCCCGCGTCGTCGGTGCGCTGTTGCTCCGGGTGCGTCGGCGCGGCGTCGTCTGTCGGCGTGGACACGACCTGTTTCCTCCCGGGCGGCGGATCCGCCCCAGCTGCGCGCCTCGGTTGAGGCGCCGTCAACAAAGGTTACCGAAGGTAAGTGACGATCGACACATCGCGACGGCGATTCACGCCCGAGCACGTTCGACCCGGACCCGCACCGAGGCTGTGATCAGGTCGAATCCGAAGACCGACGCCCCCGGAGCGAACCGCGGTGGCTCCACCACCGCGTGACCCACCACGACATCGCCCACTCCGTCGCGGTCCTCGTCCATGATCTCCAGCTCGATCACGGTCGACGGCCGGCGTCCCACGGCACCGAGAGACTGCTCGGCTTCGGCCGCCAGCCGGTCCAGCTCCGCCGGCCCGGCGCCCCCGTCGTTGGCGGCCAGCGACGCGGCGTCGTCCAACGTGGCCCGCACGGTCGAGGTGGCATAGAGGCCGAAGATGACCTGCAGGGCGAGGAACATGCACGTGAGGAACACGAGGAACCCGATCGCCGTTGACAGCGCGCCCGTTCCCCGATCGGCGCCACCACGGCGGCCGGGATCGCCGCGTGCTCGGGTCATGGGCCGCCGATCTGCTCGACCTGCTGCTCGGTGCGGGTGGACACGTCGGTCCAGAGACCGTTGAACGTCACCCACATGGCGGCCCCGATGAGCGCCATGATCAGCACGACGATGGCGGCCGAGATCACTCCCTCGCCGCGGTCGTCACGGGCGGAGCACCGCGGGAGGGCGGCGCAGGCGGGGTCCGTGGGCACGGTGGGCACGGTGGGTCCTTTCATGTGTTGGCGAAGAGGCGCAGGGCCTCGATGAACGGGACGGCCAGGAAGATGACGCCGGGCACGAGGGTGGCCACTGTCACCGGGATCCAGACCTGCTGGCCTCGCCGCTCGATGGTCTCCACCAGCTCCCGGTGGACATCGCGGCGGATGGACCGGGCCTCGTCGCCGATGAGGCGGCCCAGGTCGCCGGCCTGGCGGTTGAGGGCGAGCACGCTCACGAGCCGGTCGAGGGCATCGACGTTGACCACCGCCGCCCACTCACGCAGGGCCTCGACCTCGGTGAGGCCCTGGCGAACGCGGCCGGTGACCCGCACCAGGTCTCGACCGCAGGCGCCCTTGCCCCGGCTGCCCAGCCGGGCCAGCGCTGCGCCCAAGGAGTAGCCGGCGCCGATCAGCATGCCGAGCTGCTCGGCCACGACCGGCAGCTCCAGGAAGATGCGCCGCTGCCAACGGGCCGACTCGGCGGCGAGGCGCTGCTCGACGACGAGGAACGCCAGCACCGCCCCGCCCACCACGAACACCAGGCCCAACACGCTGGCGACGCCGAGGGCGGCGGCGGCCAGCGCGCCACCCACCAGGCCGGCGCCGCTCCATGCCAGTTGGCGCACCCGGAAGCCGGTGACGTCGAGCGGCGAGTGGACCCGCTCCAGGCGGAGCGCCAGCGCCTCGGTGACGCCGAAGACGCGGGCCACCGACTCGCCGATGGCCCGGGCCAGCGGGCCGATCACCTGGCCGAACGAGGCGGCCGACATGATCGCCCCCCGGCGCTGAGCCGCGTGGCCACCAGGCACGTAGGGCGCCAGGCGGTCGACCAGCGGCCGCCTCCGGAACCAGCGCAGCTCGCTCAACAGCAGCGTCGAGCCGGCGAACAGCGCAAGGGCGGCGAGAGCCAGGATCTGCGTGCTCATTCGTAGAACACCCGCTCTTCCTCGGGGAGCTTCAACAGCCGGCCCGCCCACAACCAGCAGCCGACGATCCCGGCGATCCCGAGCGCCACCATCGACTGGCCCCAAGGCGTGGCGTAGGCGGCGCGCCCGTTGCCGATGCTGAGCCCCACGAACGCCATGCCCGCCGGAACCAGCAGGACGAAACGCCGTGCGAAGCGCACGCCGGCCTGTTTGGCGCGCGCGTCCTTGCGGCCCTGGACGTCGATGACCCGATCCTCGATGAGGGCTTCCAGCCGGCGGTCGAGGTCGGTCCCGCCCACTTCGTGCGCCACCAGCAGCGTCTCGCAGGCGGCGTCGGCGGTCGGATCGGCCAGGCCGGCCTTGAGCACGCCCACCGTGCGCTCGAAGTCGGTGGACAGCAACCACTCGCGCTGGGCGGCCGCGAACGCGGGCTGCAGGCCCTCCGGCGCCCGCCGGCCCGCCTCGAACAGCGCCTGCGGAACGGAGCGTCCCAGCGCCGACGTGAGGATGCGGATCTCCTCGATGAGCCGGGGCCACGCCTCCTGAGCGGCCGCACGTCGCTGGTGGCGACGCACCCGGTAGGAGGCCAGCGGCGCCGCCCCGAGGCACAGGCCGAGGACCCCCGCGGGCAGCGAGCCGCCGAACACGGCCAGACCGCTCACCACCCCGAGCCCCGCCAGCGCCGCAGTCACGAGCGAGAACTCTCCGAGATCGACGTCACCGAGCCCCGCCTGCACCAACCAGTCCGCCCCCCACCGCCGTGCCCGCATCGGACGCCCGGCCACCCGCGGCCCTGGGCCCAGGCCCGGCCACCGCAGCACGACTGCGGTGTACAGGTAGAACACCCCCGCCGCCATCCCCACCGCGGCCATCAGCGCGCCCATCAGCCCGCCATCCGGTGGTCGAGCAGGCGCCGGACGTCGTAGCCGGCGTCGGCGAGCGGGCGGGCGGCGCGCGAAGGGAGGTCGCCGGTGGCCAGCAGTGGCCCGGCGGCGCCCGGTCGGCGGAAGACCTCCGTGACCGTGAAGTGCGTGGCCTCGGCGCCGCCTGCCAAGTCCTCCACCAGCACCACCTCGGTGACCCGCGGGCCAACGGACGTGCGGGCACAGTGCACGACCACATCGACGCTCTCCGACACCAGCGTGTTGAGCGCCGCCAGTGGCAGCCCGCCTGACGTGTCGGCCAACTGGCACACGAAGCGCAGCCGGGTGAGGGCCTGACGGGCCGACCCCGCGTGGATGGTCGTGTAGCCGGTGACGCCCGACGACAGCGTGAGCAGCAGGGGCAGGGCCTCCCGGTCGCGGACCTCCCCCACGATGGCGACATCGGGTGCCATGCGCAGGAACCCGGCCACCAGCCGCCGCAGGTCGATGGCCGGACGGTCGGCCCGGGCCGTGCGGGTCTGCATCTGCGCCACGTTGGGCACCGGCACGTCCGACTCGAACACTTCCTCGGCGACCACGACCCGCAGGCCGGGGTCGAGCTCGGCCGTGGTGCACGACAGGAGCGTGGTCTTGCCCGAGCCGGGCGGCCCCGCGAACACGATCGACAGCCGGGCGTGCACGCAGGCACGCAGGAACAGCGCCGCCTGCGTGCTTAGCATGTCCCGCTCCACCAGCTCGCCCAGCGACTTGAACGGGATGCCGGTGAACTTGCGGATGTTGACGATCACGTGCCCGCCGCGGGCGATGTCGCCGTGGACGATGTGGACGCGGGCACCATTGTCGAGCTGCGCGTCCTGCAGACCCTCCGCCGGGTCGAGCTTGCGGTGCGCGGTCGAGGCGTCGTCCAGCAGCTTGGTCAGCGTGCGCAGCACGTGGTCGTCGTCGTGGAAGACCTCGTCGTGGTACCCCGACGGCCCCCGATGCCTTCGAACGAACAGCGCGTCGGGGGCGTTCAGCATGATCTCCCACACGTCGTCGTCGGCCAGCAGCGGGGTGAGCGGCCCGTAACAGGCCAGGTTGCGGAACGCCCGCTCGACCACCAGGACGGGGTCGGGCAGCCCGATCGCCCGCCGGCCGCGGCGATGGTCGTCGTTCCAGCGGGCCACCTCGTCGGCGATGAGGGCGCGCAGCTTGGCCTCGCCGCCCGGCGCCGACATCTCCAGCGAGATGTCCTTGGCCCGCTCCTGCACCGCCCGCTCGATCTCCACCAGCGGGGACACGACGTCCTGCGCTCCAGCGCCGGTCACGCCTCCGCCGCCTCGTCGCAGTCGTCGTACCAGCTGCCCAGCGAGCCGGGCGCCACCGGGACCGGCTCGGGTCCGGCACCGGGCACGCCGGATCCAGATGGCGCGGCCTCGAGCAGGCCCCGCACCGCGCCGGCGAGCGGCCGGACCAGCTGAGCGGGCGGACCGGCGTTGTCGCGTAGCAGCTCGGCCACCCGGCGCCGCTCCGGCAGGTACAGAGGACTCGACGCCAGCATCACGCCCGGGTTGGTGGCCGTCAGCAGGCGGGCGAACGTCATGCCCGCTTCGGACCGGAGGCGGGGGGTGCGCGGTGCCCGGTTCACGACCGGGACGATGCGCTCGCCCGGGACGCCCAGCTCCAGCAGGTCACGGGTCACCCGGAGCTGCGAATGGACGCCGCCCAGTCCGGCCAGCCCCACCACGAGCACCAGGTCGGCGTCGAGCAGCGTGTGGCGGGCCAGCACGTTGCGGTCCTCGACCTCGACCGAGCCGCACTGCTCCTCGCCCTCGACGTCCGCGTCGACGTCGGCCACCACCACCCGGTACGCGCCGCGCAGCGCGTGCAGGGCGGCGTCGACGGCGCGGGGCCGCAGCGCCGTCCAGTCCCGGTGGCGGCGCAGGCCCAACAGGAGGTCATGGCCGCGGTCCGGCACGGCGAAGCACAGCGCACGCACCTCCGGAGCCGGCAGCGCCGCGGCGCGGTGCGCCTCGACCAGCTCACTC
>JBKPRV010000627.1:0-6789 GCA_046734715.1 Actinomycetota bacterium
AGGCGGCCCCGACCAGGACCACGCCCGTGCCGACCAGGCCCAGCTTGACCGTGGCCCAGCGCAGCCGGGTCACCCCTGGCTCCAGACCAGCCGGTGGGTGCCGTGCTCGAGCTCGCGGGCGACCAGCGGCGCTCCCCAGAACATGCCGACCAGCATCGGCAGGACGAGCAGGAGCAGACCGACGAAGATGACGTTCTGGTAGTCGCTGAAGAACGCCCGGGCCTCCTGGACGCAGCGGGCGTCGGCGAGGGCGGCGTCGTCCACCTCCGGGGTGGTGGGCTCCGGCGGCTTGTCGACGCCTTCGGGGAGGGTCGGTGCGGGTCCTGGCGTCCCCGGCTGGGCGCCGAGGTCGATCACGACGGGCGCCTCCCTGGCCGCAGGGAGACAGCCGGGGAGCCCGGCCCGCTCGAACCGGTCGTGTATCGGGCGGCCGGTGTAGATGAAGAACGCGCCGAGGACGACGAGCGCGGCCGCGCCGAACAGGAGCTGCTTGCGGTGCTGCCGCCACACCAGCCAGGTCATGCGCCCGCCACCTCGAGGTCGAGCAGCGCTTCGCCGGCGCGCGGGGCCAGGTACGCCAGCACGACGTCCTCGAGCGAGACATCGAACTGGTCCCAGTCCGGGTCGAGGATGTCGCCGTTGGTTCGCACCAGGAGTTGGATCTGCCGTTCAGCTCGGGAGGCAGACACGATCTGCTCGACCCCGGCGAGCTTCGGCCGGCGCGGTCGTGGCGGGCCGACCAGCAGTTTGTGCGTGGCCAGTAGCTCGGCGGTGGCGCCGAGCGTCTGGACCTGCCCCGACCGCAGCACCATCAGGTGGTCGCACACCCGTTCCAGGTCGGCGATCAGATGCGACGAGAGGACCACCGTCATGTGCTCCTCGGCCACCGCGTCCATGAGGACCGAGAGGAACTCCCGGCGGGCCAGCGGGTCGAGGCTCGCGAGCGGCTCGTCGAGGAGCAGCAGCCGGGGACGCTTGGCGAGAGCGAGACACAGCGCCACCTGGGCACGCTGGCCACCCGACAGCCGGTCCATCCGGCGGTCGCACGGGATCCCGACGTCGACGAGTCGCGCTCGGGCGAACGCGAGGTCGAACTCGCGGTTGAGCCTGTCACCCATCTTGAGCAGCTCGTCGGCGGTGAAGTCCCGGTACAACGGGGCGTCCTGGGCGACGAAGCCAACCCGTGGGAGTGTCGGATCGCCCGGCGGCCCGCCCAGGACGGTGAGCGTCCCCGCCGTCTGCCGCACCAGCCCGGTCGCGCAGTGCAGCAGCGTGGACTTGCCCGCCCCGTTCGGCCCGACCAGGGCAACGATCGCGCTCTCGGGGATGACGAAGCTGCAGCGGTCGAGCGCGACCGCCTTCCCGTAGCGCTTCGTCAGCCCGTCGGCGACCACCGCGGGGTTCACGCCGACTCCTCCACGTCGAGCAACGAGCTGAGCGTGGTGTCGACCACGGCCCTGATGTGCTCGGGCTCCAGGCCGGCGGCACGCGCCTTGTCGACCCAGGACTCCAAGCTCGCGCGCAGCCTGTCGAGCGTTTGCGGCGACGGGCCCGACAGGGACCGCACGACATAGGTCCCTTGGCCCGGTCTCCCCTCCACCAGCCCCTCGTGCTCGAGCTCGCGGTACGCCTTGAGCACGGTGTTGGGATTGATGGCCACCTGCGCCGCCACCTCGCGTACCGTCGGGAGCCGGTCGCCCGGCTCGAGACGCCCGAGACGCAGCGCCCGCTTCACCTGCTCGACCAGCTGCATGTACGCCGGGACCGCCGACGACGAACTGACATGGAACCCGATCATCCTGCCCTATTGTATTAGAACAGTAGGACAATCGAGTCAAGCGTCACCAGCGCCGGACCCGTCGACGTCGAGCTAGCGGGGGATCAGGGGTCGGCCTTCACCGTGAAGGTCGCCTCATCGTCGGCGCCGGAACTCTCGATGCGCACGGTGAGAGTCCACTCCCCGAGCATGCTGAACAGCTCCCCGGTGGCCCGGTAGCGGCCGGGCTCGACCTCGTCGGCGACCAGCGCCGGTCGGGTCATGCCCATCTCGGCCATCACCGGCGTCACGACGACCTGGTCGGCGTCGACGGGGTCACCGCGGGCGTCCGTGACCTCGATCGTCGCCGTGCGTCGTCCGAGTGATGCGGCGTCGAGGTCGAGCTGGACGTGGTAGCTGGGGGTGTCCGCCTGCAAGGACTGCGGTGGGGGCTGGCTGCACGCCGCAACGAACGCGACCGCAACGATGACGGCGAGGGCTGGGAGTCGGCGTCGGGTCTCCATGCCGGTGATTCGGTGCATCCAAACCGCCGGACGGCAGCGAACAACGGAGGGGTCGATGGGCCCCCTATCGACAAAGGAGGACACGTGGAGAACACGTCCGTCTCTGAAGCGGGGTTCCCGCTCGACGATCTGCAAGTCGAAGAGCTGGAACCCCGGTTGGAGTTCGCAGCCATCGAATGTGGCTACCTCTGGTGGCAAGAAGGCTGCGTCATCTGCTTCAACGACAGTGGCCCGGACATCATCTGCGGGTCGGCCGTCTAGTCGAGCTGACCTGTCCGACCTTTAGGTGACTGACGGGCAGGCGTGGTCTGCCCGTCAGCACCCGTTCAGGAAGGGTGACCTGAGCCTTGTGCGCAAATCAGTCCACCACGCTGCCGTACGGCCGGGCGACGATCGACCCTTCCGATCGACAGCTGGGCTACCTGTTGGAAGGCCACAACGGGAGTTGCATCCGACTGTCCGCCACCGCCTATCTCGTCCTCGTCGGGATCGACCGTGGAGCCACGGCAGATGAGGTGGCCCACGACCTGAGCCAGCGGCTGGGCCGCCCGGTCAACGCCGCCCACGTCGAGGCTGCCTATGCCCAGGTACGCCAGCAGGTCGACACGATCACGCAACGGGCCCGCCCCAAGCCCTTCGGCCTGTGGTTCCGGGTCCGGCTCCTGCCGGTCTCGGTGGTCGGCCGGCTGTCCCGCCGGCTCGCGTCTCTGCTCCGTCCGCCGGTTGCGGTGCCGCTGGCGCTTCTGTGCGTCGTTGCGGCGACCTCCGCCCTGACCGACACGTCCGCACGGGCCAAGCTCATCGATCCCGGCATGTCGTTCGTGCCCCTGCTGGCGCTCTTGACGATCTCGATGTTCGCCCACGAGTTGGGTCATGCCAGCGCCAGCAACAGATACGGTGCTCCCGCTCGCGATATCGGCTTCGGTCTCTACCTCATCTATCCCGTCTTCTACAATGACGTCACATCGGCATGGCGACTCACACGGCCGCAGCGCCTGGTGATCGACCTCGCCGGGGTTTTCTTCCAATTCCTGGTCGCCAGCTTCTACCTGTTCGTCTATCACCTCACGGGCGCTGAGGTCTTCTACCTGGCAGCAGTCAGTGTCGTCTTCCTGGGCTTCGTCGTGCTGATGCCCATCTTCAAGTTCGACGGCTATTGGATCTTGACCGACCTGCTCGACGTCCCGAACCTGTCGAGCCAGGTCCGCCGAGTCGGGGCCCGCCTCCGCGACCGGCTGACACACCGCCCCGGAGCTCGGCTCCCTTGGCCTGGGTGGGTGTCGGTCGCCGTGCTGGCCTATGGCGCCTTCACCGCCGTGTTCCTCTGCTTCTTCGTGCTACGCCTGGCCCTGGCGGTTCCGGACCTGGCGGCCGACTACCCCGCCCGCATCTCCGGCCTGGTACGTGACCTGTCCCTGCCACCGCACCGCCCGGCGTCGGGGCGCCTGTCCAGCGTCCTCGGCCCGACCTGCATCCTGCTCGGCGTGATCTCGGCCACGGTGACCATGGCCAGACGGGCAATCCATGCCCTGCGTCCCGACTCATGACCACCACGCCCAGCAACTTCGGTGGCCAACACGCGGTCACAGGGCGGCCGCCACCAGCAGCCCGGCGGTAACGGCGCCCCGACCGAGCACCACGCTGGCGGTGGTGTTGAGGACGGCCTCACGCACGACAACGATCAGATGTCGCCGTTGTTGGTCCGCCCGACGTACTTGACGATCTGGACCGGTTCGCGCACGACCGGGCCCGCGGTGATCAGCTCTCGCCGCTGAAGATCGTCAGCCGCTCGCCGGCACCTTCGAGTCTGATGTCGGTCGCTCCTTCGCCGGTGGGCCGCCCACACCCCGCACGCGCAGATCTCGTGCACGAGCCGGCGGACGACGCCGGCGTGCCGCCTGGGCGGCACCGTCGGCCAGCGTTGGAGCGGGCATGGGTTCGGTGGGCATCCGGGCAACCGCAATCACTCGAGTGATCGGCGAAGCGATCAGCCCAGCGGGCGGTTCACGGCGAGCCCCATCGCCGACCATCACGCTGGCGCCATCACGTACCCCACCGACCCCTTGCCCGCGCTAAGACGTCGGCGTGGGACGTCGACACGACCAGGATGCAGGCGACGCCGGGGTGCTGGCGGCCAAGGCTGCGCTCCGAGAGGAGGTCTGGGCTGCGGTCGCCGTGCCCGGGGTCGCCCGCTTCCCCGGGGCGGACGGGCGCATCCCGAACTTCGTGGGCGCCGAGGCGGCCGCCGAGCTCCTACGCGGGCTCGGGCAGTGGCAGCAGGCAACGACGGTCAAGGCGAACCCCGACTCGCCCCAGCTGCCGGTGCGCCAGCGCGCACTGGAGGACGGCAAGACGGTGTACATGGCCGTTCCCCGCCTCGCCTCCGATGCGCCGTTCTTCCGCCTGGAGCCGGACGCGCTGGCGGTGACCCCTCGCCGAGCTGCGTCGATCAGGGGGGCGTCGCGCGCCGGCGAGCCGGTCGCGCTCGACGAGCTCGAACCGGTGGACCTCGCCGTCGTGGGTTGTGTCGCCGTCTCCCCCGACGGTGCCCGGCTCGGCAAGGGCGGCGGTTTCAGCGACCTCGAGTTCGCGCTGGCCTGGGAGGCCGGGCTGATCGACGACCGCACGGTGATGGTGACAACGGTCCATGACGCCCAGGTCGTCGGCACCGGGCGCATCCCGGAGACCGATCACGACTTCCGTCTCGACGTCATCGTCACCCCCGACCGGGTCATCCACTGCCGGCGCCGGGGACGACGGGGGCGCCCGCCCGGCATCCGTTGGCACGAGCTGACCGACGAGAAGATCGACGCCATCCCGGTGCTGGCCCGGCTCCGCCCCTGATGACGTCAGCGCCCCCGCTCAGTCGGGCGACGCGGCTTCCGCGGCGGCGCATGCGGCCGCGCGCGCCAGCAGGACGGCTTGTTCCCGCGTGTTGTGGGTGAGTGACGCCGCCCGCAGGAACTCAGTCCGAGCCTCGGCGTAGCGGCCGAGCTTGTCGAGGAGGTCGGCTCTCACGCCCGGGAGCAGGTGGTAGTGCTCGAGCTCGGGGACGGCGACCAGCTCGTCGGCGAGCTCGAGCCCGACGGATGGACCGAAGGCCATCGCGAGTGCGACGGCCCGATTCACCTCGACGACCGGTGAGGGCGCCACCCGGGAGAGCGCATCGTACAGCGCCGCGATCCGTTGCCAGTCGGTCTCGTCAGCCGTCCGCGCCCGTGCGTGACACGCGGCGATCGCAGCCTGGAGGGCGTAGGGGCCGAGCGCGCCGCCCAGGTCCTCCGCGCGGCCCAACGCCGCGAGCCCGCGTCGTATCAGCAGCTGGTCCCAGAGTCCGCGCTGCTGATCGAGCAGCAAGACGGCCTGTCCGTCGGGGTCGGTGCGGGCCGGTGTGCGCGACGCCTGCAGCTCCATGAGGGCCACGAGACCGTGCACCTCCGGCTCGTCGGGTACCACGCCGGCGAGCACGCGGCCGAGCCGCATGGCCTCCGAGCACAGCTCGGCACGCATCCAATCGTCGCCGGCGGTCGCGGCGTAGCCCTCGTTGAAGATCAGGTAGATGATCTCGAGCACCGACGCCATGCGTTCGGCGCGCTCGGTGCGGTCGGGCAGCTCGAAGCGCACGTTGGCCGCCGCCAGGGTTCGCTTCCCCCGCACGATCCGCTGCGCGATCGCGACCTCGGTGGTGAGGTACGCGCGCGCGATCTCGGCCGTCGTGAGCCCGCCGAGCAGGCGCAACGTCAGTGCGGCCCGGGCGTCCGGGGACAGGATCGGGTGGCACGCCATGAAGATCAGCCCGAGCAGCTCGTCGCCGATGTCGTCGTCGAACGCGTCCACGTCGAAGGTGGTCGACTCGGGAACCTGGGCGATCGCCGCTTGCTTCTGTGCCAGTCGATCGCGTCGCCTGATGACGTCGATGGCCAGGAAGCGCGCGGTGGCCATCAACCAGGCGCCCGGGTTCTCCGGGACGCCTGACTGTGGCCACCGCTTGAGCGCCGCGACGAACGTGTCCTGGGCGATGTCCTCGGCCGTGCCGAGGTCGCCGACCAAACGCATGACGTGCGCGATCACCCGGGCCGACTCGATGCGCCAGACGGCGTCGATCGAGCGGATCGGTTCGGCGTCGCCGTGCACTGCTCAGCGACCTACGGCGCCGCGGCTCAGAACTCGGCGACGAGGCGCACGTCGACCTGCGTCGCGCCGACGATCTTGGCGAAGCGCGAGGCATGTTCGATGGCCTCGTCCTTCGACTTGACGTCGAGGATGGCGAATCCCGCGATGAGCTCCTTCGCCTCCGCGAACGGCCCGTCGGTCACCTTGACCTTGCCCCCGTCGAGCGTGATCCGTGCACCCTTCGAACTGGGTTGCACGCCTTCGGCCGCGAGCAGAACGCCGGCCTGCGCGGCTTCCGCCATGAACTGGCCGACGCCGGCGATGACTTCCGGGCTCGGGGGTGCGCCGGCCTCGTTCGCCTCGTTCGAGTAGTGCATGACCATGTATCGCATCGTC
>JBKPRV010000628.1:0-11018 GCA_046734715.1 Actinomycetota bacterium
CACTCGGCCCGCGAGCACGCGGGCAGCCACGACCCCGGTCCCTACCGGGGGCTGATGGCCGCGTTCCTGGCCCCGGCCTGAGCCTGCCGCCCGCGGCTCAGCGCCGGAGCGCCGCCCACGGGTGCTCGGCCAGGAACAGCCGGCGGGCGCCCGCCGCGGTGCGCGGGCCGTAGGTGCGGTGCGCCAGCGGGCTGGACCGCCGCGCCGCGTCCGCCTCCGCGGGATCGCGCGGGCACGGCATGGTGGCCGGGTCGATGCGGTACAGGGCGGCCGCGTTGCGCCACAGGATCTTGGACTTCACGTCGTCGGTCAGCGCCGGGTAGCCGTAGGCCTCCTGCAGCTCGGGACTGATGCCGAAGGCCCGGAACGCCTGGATCTGGTCCTGCGGCGAGCCGTACCAGATGGAGTCGGTGCCCCACAGCACGTTGTCCTCCCCCATCGCGACCAGCAGCTTGCCCAGGAGGTGGGCGGCCTCGTCGGGCGAGCCCATGACGCTGCGCCAGGTCGACCCCAGCTCGGCGTACACATTGCCTCCGCGCGGGATGCCCGCCTGGGCCAGGCTCGCCACCAGCCGGTCGGCCCCGGCGTTGGGCGCCGCCGGGTCGTACGGTCCCTCGGTCACGCCCGACTCGAAGCCCGAGTGGTAGACGCAGAACCGCAGGTCGGGCCGCTGGGCGGCGGCGGGCCCGATGTCGGCGGGCGAGGCGAAGGGGTTCCCGCCCGAGAGCCCCTTGTGCACGCACACGATGTCGACGCCCAGCTCGTCCACCTGGGACAGGAACGCCTCGCCCACCTGCACCCCGTCGGGATCGGCATCGTCGAGCCGCCACGGCGGGCCGGCATGGGTGTACGCCTTCCAGGCCACCAGCGGGTAGCGGGCGGCCTCGTCCTCCATCGCCGCCAGCGCCGCGCCCAGGTCGCCCACGTTGGGCACCCCGTGGCCCTGCACCAGCACCCGGCCGTCACCGCACGCCTGGGCCAGCTGGTCACGGGCCTGCGCCATGAGCTCGGCCGACAGCGGGTCGGCCTGGGCCACGACCGGGATGGCGGACAGCACGGCCACGGTGGTGTCGCTGCGGCCGAAGATCTCCTGCATCCAGCGGTCGATCCCGAAGCAGTCGGCCGGGTTCTCCTCCCCGCAGTTGGCCTGGGGGAAGCCGAGCCCGAAGCTCGCCTCGGCCCCGTCCGGGTACTCGAGGAAGTGGGTCTGCACGTCGACCACCGGCTCGCTGCTCCCCAGCACGCTGGTGGCCACGTCCGGCTCGGTGGTCGCCTCGTCGGGCACCTCGTAGGTCCCGCCGGCCCCGCCGCCCGATTCCTCCCGTGAGCACGCCGCCAGCGCCAGTAACCCGGTGGCCGCCCCCATGGTGGACAGCAGGAACTCCCGCCGGCTCATCCCCAACCGCCGAGCCCGCTCTTCACTCATCCGCCGAGCCCGCCGCGCCGCCTCCCTCACCACGGGCGTGACCGGCCGAGGCGGATACTCCCCGTTGGAGCAAGGCCCCAACTTCACCGGCAGCCCGGGATCACGCGCCTCGGCCACGTTCCTCAGGCTAGGCCCGGCCCCGCTCCCCGGACAGCCGCTCGAGGACCTCGGCGGCGCGATCGAGCAGGCCCAGCTCGTCGGCGTCGGCGGCTTGGAGCAGCTCGACCAGCACGTCCAGCCGCCGGGCCTGCGCCTTGCGCAGGACCCGCCGCCCGGCCGGGGTGGCCTCGACCACCACCCGGCGGCCGTCTTCCCGCACCGGCCGCCGGCGGACCAGCCCGTCGGCCTCCAACCCGTTCACCAGCTGCGTCATGGTCGGCGACCGCACGCCCTCGACCTCGGCCAGCCCGCCGACCGTCCGCGGCCCGCCGAACACCAGCACCGACATGGCCGACAGCCGCGCCGGCGACAAGCCCGACTCGCCGTCCACCGTACGCGCCACCCGGAGCACGTGGATGGCGGCCGAGTGCAGCCGGCCGGCCACTTCCCGGGACGGCTCTTTACGAACGTCCGACATGTAGATAGCCTACCTATATGGATGTGGTGGGGTCGATCACCTCCGGGGACGCGGCCGGGGCGCTGGCCGTCTTGCAGGAGCACCCGGACCAGGCGGGGGCCGTCGACGGCTCGGGGGTCAGCGCGCTGGCCCTGGCCTGCTACCGGGGGTTCGGGGAGGTGGTGGAGGCCATTCGAGGCCTGCGGGCCCTGGACCTGCCGGAGGCCGCCGCCGTGGGCGACGTCCGCCGCGTGGGCGAGCTCCTCGCCGCGGGCACGCCCGTCGACCTGCGGTCGCCGGACGGGTTCTCGCCGGTGCAGCTGGCGCTGTTCTTCGACCATCCCGCGGCCGCGGCGGTCCTGCTGCGGGCGGGCGCCGACGTCGACGCTCCCGCCGGCCACCCCATGGGCGTCGCCGCGGTGCACGCCGCCGACCTCGACGCCACCCAGTCCGGGGGCTACACCGCGCTGCACGAGGCCGCCCACCGCGGCGACGCGGGCATGGTCGAGTTGCTCCTGGCCGCCGGCGCCGACGCCACCCGGCAGACCGACGAAGGGCACACCCCGGCCGACATCGCCCGCACCGACGGCCACCCCGACCTCGCCACCCGTCTGGAGGCGGCCTCGCGGCCCACGTGACAGGATCGACGCATGGACGTGCGCGAAGCCCGGTCGGTGCTCGGGGTGGGTGAGGCCGACGGGTGGGAGGTCGTGCGCAGGTCGTACCGGCGTCGCATCCGGGCCGCCCATCCCGATACGCAGCAGGCGGGGGCGACGACGGCGGCCGCGGCGAGGCTGAACGAGGCATACGCCGTGCTGAGCCGGGCCAAGCGGGCGGGGCGGCTGCACGTGCCGGTCACGACGGCCGCGGCGCCCGCACCGGCACCGCAGGAGGAGGCCGCGCCGCCGGTGGTGGGGGTGGCGCTGGTCGGGGGCGACACCCTGCTGTTGGCGGCGCCGCCGGACGAGGCCTTTCCCCTCCTGCTGGAGGCGGGGCATCGGGTGGGCGAGGTCAGCTACGTGGACCGGAGCTGCTCCATCTTCGAGGTGGTGGTGCGGCAGGACGGCGAGACCTGCTCCCTGCTGGTGACCACCCAGGGACGGGCGCACGGGACAGAGGCCTTCCTCACCCTCGAGGCCATGGAGCGCCCGGCCAGCCTCGATCCTTCGCGGGTGGTCAGGCGCATGTTGCGGGCATTGGGCGGCATGCTGGGGGCATGACCGACGCCAAGGAAGTCCCCGAGGCCGACCTTCCCACCACCGAGGACGGGTGGCGGGACCGGCTCGATCCGCTCCAGTTCGAGGTCGCCCGGCGGGGCGGCACCGAGCGGGCCTTCACCGGCATCTACTGGGACACCAAGGACGCCGGGACGTACCGCTGCATCGGGTGCGGGGCACCGCTGTTCTCCTCCGACACCAAGTTCGACTCCGGGACCGGCTGGCCCAGCTTCTGGGAGCCCCTGGAGGACGACCGGGTCAAGCTGATCTCCGACCGCAGCCACGGCATGGTGCGCACGGAGGTGCGCTGCGCCCGCTGCGACTCGCACCTCGGCCACGTGTTCAACGACGGCCCCCGGCCCACCGGCCTCCGCTACTGCATGAACTCGGCCAGCCTCGACCTGGACCGCGACGAGGAGCCGGCCTAGGCCCTAGAGCTTCAGGCGCTCCCGCACCTCCGCCCATAGGGCGACGTAGGCCTTCGCCCCCCGGCTGCGGGGCTTGTCCACCACTACCGGGGTACGGGACACCCCCATCAGCTCGACCTCGGTGGCGGCGGGGATGGCGGCGCGGGCCACGTCGTCGCGCCCGTCGGGCAGGGTCTCCACCACTTCGCGATGAAGCCGCTTGCGCCAGTCCACCATCGAGAAGAACGCCACGATCTGGGGCCGGTGGTCGACCTCGGTCTCGACGAAGTCGCCCAGCTGCTGGAACGTCCGCAGCGTCAGCGTGGACGGGATCAGGGGCACCAACAGGGCGTCGGCCAGGTCGAACACGCTCTCGGACACGAGCGAGATGGAGGGCGGGCAGTCCAGCACCGCCAGGTCGTAGTGGTCCTCCAGCGGGGCGAGCACCTTGCGCAGCCGCCGGGCCGGACGGCCCGACTCGTCCAGCACGAGGTCCATGTGGCGGTACGAGAAGTCGGCCGGCAGCAGGTCCAGGCCCTCCACGTCGGTCCCCCGCAGCACCTCGGCCACGTCGCTGCGCCCGCGCACGAGCTTGCGCCCGCCGCCCCGCACCTTGGGCCGCACCCGGAACAGGAACGACGCCGCGCCCTGCGGGTCCAGGTCCCAAAGCAGCGTGCGCAGGCCGTCGCGGGCCGCCAGCGCCGCCAGGTTCACCGCCGCCGACGTCTTCCCGACGCCTCCTTTGATGTTGTAGGTGGCGACGACCTTCATCCGCTGGGGCCCCGGAAGGTCGAGGACACCAGCTTGCGCTGGTCGGCCGCGGCGAAGGCGGCGAAGCTCTCGGCGAAGTGGGCGCGGGCCTCCCGTTGCTCGGCGCCTAGCCGCTCGACCAGCACGCCCAGCACCAGCAGCGCCTCGGGCCCGCCCACCACGCCGGCCAGCTCCTCGGCCAGCCCCCGCAGGTGGTCGGCCTGGACCTCGCGGTCCTGGTGGGTGCCGAGCACGTCCTGGAGCCCCTTGAGCGTCTTGACCATGGGCTTGGCCACCGACGCGGGCCACAGGTCGCCGAAGAACTCCAGCAGGTAGCGCAGCTCCTTGCCCCGCTTGCGGAGCTCGTGGAGCGACTCCGCCGGGCTGTCGTCGTCGATCGCCGCGCCCATCGCCACCATGCGCTTGTACACCTTGCGGATGCGCTCGCCGGTCACGTCGCCCAGGGGGCGCTTGGCGTCGGGACGGTCCCGGGCGGGGCCGAGCTTGCCGTCGAGGAACGCCCGGTAGCCGGCCCAGGCGTCGCGGTAGGCCTTGCCCCGCAGCTCCACCTTCAGCCGGCGGAGGGCGGCGGCGCGGTGGCGGACCAGCAGCTTGCGGGCTGGTTGCAGCGCGGCGTGGCGCTCGGCCGGCACCCCGGCCACCAGCTCGTCCCACTCGAGCAGCTGGACGTCGAGATCGCGGGTGTCGCTGGTGATGGCCTGGATCCACTTGAGCGCGTCCCTGTGGCACTGCAGGGGCTCGGCCGCGAAGGCGCCTTTGAGCTCGCGCAGGACCGAGCGGCTGCGGCGCACCGCCACTCGCAGGTCGTGCAGGAACTCGGTGTCGAGGTCGGCCAGGGTGCCCGGCAGGTTGGCCTCGACGAAGTCTGCGAGCTCCCGGAGCACGGCGATGGCGGCCCGGTCGGTGCGCATCTCCGGGCCGAGCTCGACGTCGACCTTGGACCGGATGCCGCGGGGATCGCCCCCGGAAGCGGCGATGGCCTCGTCCGCCATGCTGGCGGGCGCCTCGACCAGCCCGGCCTCGGCGGTCAGCGCCGCCACCACCCGCGCCAGGGGCTTCGGGTAGCCGAGCACGCCGCTGACCTCGACGCGGGACGTCAGCGGGGCGGGCTCGCCGCCGGTGTCCAGCGCCGCGTGGGTCGCCAGCCGCAGCCGCACGACCGTCTTGAGGTCGGCGTTGCGGACATTGACCGCGCTGACCTCGGCCCGGACCCGAACCAGCGGCAGCAGCGCCCGCATCTCGACCACCGGCGCCAGGTGGTCGCGCAGCGGGCCGGGCGGCAGGTCCTCGACCCGCCAGCGCTTGGTCCGCGGGGCCGTGGCGGCGAGCGGCGCCGCGCCCGGAGCCAGGTGCAGGACGAGCTCGGGCGTCTTGGTCCCTTCCAGCGCCAGGTCGGCCCCGGCATCGCGCACGCGGCGGTCGGCGGTGTCGACGACCGTGAAGGTGACGGCGGTGGCGCGGCCGGCCCCGACGTCGAACCGCTTCCTCAGGAACGCGACCAGCCCGGGCGGGTCGACACCGTCCGGCAGGGCGTAGGAGAAGGTCGGGACGTCGAGTGGCATCGAGCGACGAGTCTGCCATGCTCGGTGGCATGGCCCTGGGGTCGCGAGGCCGGAGATCCTCCACGCGGAGCGGCGGATTGCTGCCCTTGGTGCTGACGGTGGCAGTGGTCGGCGGCGCCTTCGCCTACTCGCACGCCAAGGCCGACGCGTCCCACCCCGGCGGCATGATCATCCTCTATGGCGACTCGCTGTCGGCCGAGGCTTCGCCGTACTTCGCCGACGAGCTGGCCCGAACCACTACCGCGCTGGTCATCCCCAAGACCATCCCGGGCACGGGCCCGTGCAGCGCCATGGACGCCATGCGCAGCGACGCCGCCCTCCACCCGGACGTGGTCGTCATCCAGTACGTCGGCAACAACGCCATGCCCTGCGCCCGGGACGCCAACGGGAGCCCGCTCACCGGCCAGGCCCTCGCCGACCGCTACGAGGCCGATGTGCGGGCCGAGGTCGACCTGTTCGCCTCGCAGGGCACGAAGGTGGTGCTGGTGGGCGGCCCGGACGCGCCCGGCCTGCCCGGCGGGGCCACCCTGCAGATCGCCGACGCATACCAGCGCATCGTGGATGAGTGGGACGACCGGGCCTTCGGCCGGGTGCGCTACGCCGACGCCGCCGGCACCGTCACGGGGCCCGACCACACATTCGTCGACCAGCTGCCGTGCGCCTCGGACGAGGGGCCGGCCCAGGGCTGCACCAACGGCGAGGTCGAAGTGCGCAGCCCCGACCGAGCCCACTTCTGCCCGGCGGAGGGGATCTACATGGTGTGCCCGGTGCCCAACCCCGGCGCCCGGCGCTTCGGCTTCGAGATGGCCCAGGTGGCCCGCGAGGCGCTCAGCGACTGAACCGGTCGAGCACGCCCAGCGCCGAGTCGCCGTAGCTCCCGCCGAACATGACGGTGTGGGTGAGCAGCGGCTCGAGCTGCCACAGGGCCAGCCGCTCCCGCCACCCTGCGGCCAGGGGGAAGACCTCGTCGTAAGCCACCGCCACCGCCGGGTTCGGCGACCCGAACAGGTGCAGCATGGCCAGGTCGACCTCGCGATGCCCGCCGTACGCCGCCGGGTCGACCAGCCACGGGTCGCCGTCGCGGTCGACGTGCACGTTGCCGTGCCACAGGTCGCCGTGCACCCGGGCCGGCGGCTCGGCCGGACCCGCGCGCTCGGGCAGACGGCCGGCCAGCCGGTCCACCAGTGCCTTCGCCCGGGGATCGAGGTTGCCCGCGGCCACCGCCCGGGCCACCAGCGGCTCGATGCGGCGGGTCACCCAGAAGGCGCACCAGTCGCCGGAGGGGGGCGTGTTGCGCTGGGGCACGACGCCGATGAAGCCGTCCCGGTGCCAGCCGAACGTGGGTGCCCCCGCCCGGTGGAGCGTGGCCAGCCCTCGCCCCAGCGCCTCGTCGGTGCCCGTGGTCCGGCCGCCGGGCTCGATCCACTCCAGCACCAGCACGTCGGGCGTGGCCGCCACCACCGCCGGGATCCGCGCGCCGGGCACCTCGCCCAGCCAGGCCAGCCCGGCCGCCTCCACGTCCAGCAGCCCGGCCGGCAGCCCGGCTGCGGCCTTGGCGAACACGGTCAGCCCCCCGGCCAGCTCGACCCGCCCCGCGTCGCTGATGCAGCCGCCGCCCACGGGCGTGACCGACCGGACCGGCTCGCCGAGCGCGGCCGCCACCGCGGCGCCCAGCGCGGCGGAGGCCATCAGCCGTCGTCGCCCGCGATGCCGTGGTGGCTGCGGACGTGATCGAGCAGGCCGCCGCAGGCCCGCTCCACCACCCAGTACACCAGCTCGAAGCCGTCCTCGCCACCGTAGTACGGGTCGGGAACCTCGTCGATGGTTCCCGCGTCGGGCCCGAAGTCGGTCATGCGCCGCACCTTGGACAGGTCGGCCCCGGGCGGGGCCTGGCGCAGCAGGGCCCGCTCGACCGGGTCGTCCGCCACCAGCAGCAGGTCGAAGCGCTCCCAGTCGTCGGGCTGGATCCGGCGGGCCCGCTGCGAGCGCAGGTCGAGGCCCCGGCGGTCGGCCTCGGCCACCGCGCGGCGGTCCGGTGGGGCGCCGAGGTGCTCGGCGCTGGTCCCCGCGCTGTCGATGTCCACCAGATCGGACAGGCCGGCGTCGTCGGCCATGCGCCGCATCACGGCCTCGGCCGTGGGCGATCGGCAGATGTTGCCCCAACACACGAACAGCAGGCGCACGGGCGCGGAGTGTACGGACCTTCAGGCTCTACGCTTCGTCCCTCCCCCACCTGCGCACCACAGGAGGCACGCACAACTTGATCACCCTGGTGCTCGGCGGCACCCGCTCGGGCAAGTCCGAGGTGGCGGAGGGGCTCATGCCGCGCGCCGGCCGGCCGGTCACCTACGTGGCCACCGGTCGGGCCGTGGACGAGGACATGGCCGCCCGCATCGCCGCCCACCGGGCACGCCGGCCCGTCGACTGGACCACGGTGGAGGCCGGCGACGACCTGCCGGACGTGCTGCGCGGCCTGGACGGCCCGGTCCTGGTCGACTCGATGGGCACCTGGGTGGCGGGCCACGACGACCTCGACCCGGCCATCGCCCCGCTCTGCTCCGCGCTGCGGGAACGGGCGGGCGACACCGTGGTGGTGTCCGAGGAAGTGGGCTTGGGCGTGCACGCGCCCAGCGAGGCCGGCCGGCAGTTCGCCGACGTGCTGGGCACGCTCAACCGGGCGGTGGCCGACGTCGCCGACCGGGTGCTGCTGGTGGTGGCGGGGCGGGTGCTCCCGCTGCAGCGGGTCGAGGGCGCCTGATGCGGTCGGCCCTGGCCTTCCTCACCGTGGTCGGCGGCGCCGCGCCACCCGACCGGCGGGCGGCTGCCTGGTTCGGCGCGGTGGGCGCCCTCGTGGGCCTGGCCGTGGGCGGCGCCTGGTGGGCCGCGGGCGAGCTGTGGCCGCCGTTGGTGGCGGCCGTGCTGGCGGTGGCGGTCGACGCCTGGCTGACGGGCATGCTGCACCTGGACGGCCTGGCCGACAGCGCCGACGGCCTGCTGCCTCCGGTGCCGGCGGCTCAGCGCCTGGCCATCATGGCCGCACCCGACATCGGCAGCTTCGGGGTCGTCGCCCTCGTCGTGGTGCTGGCGGCGCGCCTGGCCGGGTTCGCCTCGCAGGCCCCCGACGTCCTGCTGGTGGTGGGGCTCTGGGCCGCGGCCCGGGCCGGCATGGCGGTCACCCTGGCCGTCGTCCCCTACGCCCGCCCCGGCGGTGCGGCCGAGGGCTTCGCCCCGGCGGCGCCCTCGCCCGGCGCCCTGCTCACGCTGGTCGCCGCAGTCGTGGCGGTGGTCGTGGCCGCCCCCGGGCTGGCCGGCGTGGTCACCGCGCTGGCGGCGACGGTGGGGTTCATGGCGGTGGTCGGCCTGGCCTGGCGCCGCCTCGGCGGATACACCGGCGACATCCTCGGCGCCGCCGGCGTAGTCGCCGAGACCGTGGGCCTCCTGGTGGCGGCAGCCAAATGGTGAGGCCCCGCTGGCCCGAGCGGGCTCTGGGGGCGGCTGCCGCGCTCATGATCGACCAGGTGGCGGGTGAGCCGGCGGTGCCCGAGCGGTGGCATCCGGTGGCGCTGTTCGGCACCGGGGTGGGGGCGTTGGAGCGGCGGTTGTACGACGATCGGGTCGGTCCTGGCGTGGTGCTGGCCGGGGCGGGGGTCGGGGTGGCGGCGCTGGCGGGGGTGGCGTTGCGGTCCCCGGTGGCGGCCGCGTACCTCGCGTGCGCGGGGCGGGGGTTGCACGATGCCGCGGAGGCCGTGGGGCACGCCCTGGGGGAGGGTGATGTCGCGAGGGCCAGGGAGTTGTTGCCTGCGCTCGTGGGGCGGGACCCGGCCGGGCTCGACGGGCCCGCCATTGCTCGGGCGGTGGTCGAGTCGGTGGCCGAGAACACCACCGACGCCATAGTCGCGCCCGCGCTGTGGACGCTGGCCGCGGGGGCGGCCGGGGCGTTCGTGCATCGGGCCGGGGACACGCTCGACTCGATGGTGGGGTACCGGGACGGGACGTACCGGCGCTTCGGGACGGCGGCGGCCCGGCTCGACGACGTGCTCGCGTGGGTGCCGGCCCGGGTGACCGCCGGCCTGGTGGCGCTGGCGCGGCCCAGCCGGGCGGGCGACGTGGTGCGAGCCGTGCGGCGGGAAGCGCCCGCGCATCCGTCCCCCAACGCGGGGGTGGCCGAGGCTGCGTTCGCTGCGGCGCTCGGGTTGCAGTTGGGTGGGGGCGAGAACCGCTACGGCGACCGGGTGGAGTGCCGGCCGCTGCTGGGCCGGGGTCGGGACCCGGCGGCGGCCGACATCGCGAAGGCCGTGGACCTGTCCCGCGACCTGACCTGGCTGCTGGCCGCGATGCTCGGGGCGGCAGGACTCGTCGGCCGGTCCCGGCGGGCCAGGCGGCGCCGGTGACCGGGCCGCGCATCCCGCCTCCCGGGGCTCACGGCGGCGATGGGGCCCGGGTGGCGGCGGCGCTGGGGATCGATCCCACGGCCGTGCTCGACCTGTCCGCCAACCTCAACCCGTTCGCCCCCGACGTGGCGGCACTGGCCCGCCGGCGGCTGGACGCCCTCGGCCGGTATCCCGACGTGAGCACGGCCGAAGCGGCGCTGGCCGCCGGGCTCGGCCTGGACCCCGAGCGGCTGGTCCTCACGGCGGGCGGCGCCCAGGCCATCGCGCTGGTCGCGGCGCGGCAGGCGTCGGGCTGGGTCGACGAGCCCGACTTCGCCCTCTACCGGCGCCACCTCGCCCGGCTCGACCCCGCGGCGCCGCGCTGGCGCTCCGACCCCCACAACCCGACGGGCAGGCTGGCGGGCCCGGACGAGACCGCGGGCGTGTGGGACGAGGCCTTCCTGCCGCTGGCGGGCGGAGCCTGGAGCCGGCACCGGCCCGGCTGGGCGTTGGGCTCGCTCACCAAGGCGTTCGCCTGCCCCGGCCTACGCCTCGGCTACGCCCTGGCCCCCGATCCCGACGACGCCGCCGCGCTGCGCCGGGCCCGGCCCGAGTGGGCGGTCGGCGGGCTGGCGTGCGCGCTGGTCCCCGACCTGGTGGAGCGGGCCGACCCACGCGCCTGGACCGCGGCGGTGGCCAAGGCCCGCGA
>JBKPRV010000629.1:0-3802 GCA_046734715.1 Actinomycetota bacterium
GCACCGCGGCGATCACCGGCACCGGGCAGTCGTATACCGCGGCGAACGCCTCGAAGCAGCCCCGGTTGGCTCCCACCAGGGCGTCGGACCCGGGCGTGGCCTGCATCTCCTTGATGTCGACTCCGGCGTTGAACCCCCGCCCCTCGGCCCGCAGCACCACCACCCGGGTCTGGGGATCGGCGCCCACGCCCCGCAAGGTCGAGGCCAGCTCGAACCAGAGGCGCACGGGCAGGGCGTTGACCGGCGGGTGATCCACGACGATCTCGGCGATGCCGCTGGCGTCGATGTCGCTGGTGATCGACATGCCGGTCCCCCCTGCGTTTCTGACGCTCTGTCAGGTCGCTGTGGCAAGGTAGGTCGCGGGAGGCAGCATGGACAACCCACTCGACTACCGGGGCCGGGTCGTGCTCGTCACGGGCGGCACCAAGGGCATCGGCCGCACCATCGCCGGCCGCTACGCCGAAGCCGGCGCCACTGTGGTGGTGTGCGCCCGCACTGCGCCGGACGGCGCCGCCGGGGGCGTCGACTTCGTGGAGTGCGACGTGCGCGACGCCGAGCAGGTCACCGCGCTGGTCGACACTGCGGTCGGGCGCCACGGCCGCCTCGACGTGGTGGTGAACAACGCGGGCGGCGGTCCCTGGGTCGACTCGGCCACCGCGTCGCCCCGCTTCACCGAGCGGGTCATCGCCCTCAACCTGGTCGCCCCCATCGTCGTGTCCCAGGCCGGCTACCGGATCATGGCGGCCCAGGACGGCGGCGGGTCGATCGTCAACATCGCCAGCGTCTCGGGCATCCGGCCATCGCCCCGCAGCGCGGCCTACGGGGCGGCCAAGGCGGGCCTGCTCAACCTGACCCAGACCCTGGCGGTGGAGTGGGCGCCCGCGGTGCGGGTCAACGCGGTGATCGCCGGCCTCATGGCCACCGACGATCTGGAGGCCACCTACGGCGACGCGGCCACCCAGTCCCGCATGGCCGCCACCGTGCCCATGGGTCGGTTCGGCACCCCGGACGACGTGGCCGGCGCCTGCCTGTTCCTGTCCTCGCCCCTGGCCGCCTTCGTGACCGGCGCGGCGCTGGCCGTCCACGGCGGGAATGAGCGCCCCTCCATCCTGGAAGTGGTGTAGACAGCCCCCGCTATGACCTCAGCGGAGCTCGCGTTCCTGGCGATCGCCGGCTTCGGGGCCGGGATGGTCAACGGGGTGGCGGGCGGCGGGTCGATGCTGTCCTTCCCGGCGCTGCTGGTGGTGGGGGTGCCGAGCCTCAGCGCCAACGTCACGTCCACGGTCGGCATCTGGACCGGCTATCTGGGCGGCGCCGCGGGCTTCCGCAGCAACCTGGCCACCCAGCGCCACCGGCTGCCGCCGCTGGCGGTGGTGGCGTTCCTGGGCGCCGTGGTCGGCTCGTTGTTGCTGCTGATCACCTCCGAGGATGCCTTCGACGCCCTCGCACCGTGGCTGGTGCTGGCGGCGTGCGGGCTGTTCGCGGCCCAGCCGTGGCTGGCGCGGCACGTGGCCGCGGGCGGGCTGTCGGGGCGGAGCCATCGGGTGCTGCGCGACCTCGGGGTGTTCGTGGCGTCGGTGTACGGCGCCTACTTCGGCGCCGGGTTGGGAGTGCTGCTGCTGGCGGTGCTGGGGATCACGATGGTCGGCCGCATGACCGACTTGAACGCCATACGCACCGTGCTGGCGCTGCTGGTGAACAGCATCGCGGTGGTGGTGTTCGCGGTGGCCGCCCCCGTCGAGTGGGCCGCCGCCGGGGTCATGGCCGCGGCCGCGCTGGGCGGCGGCTACCTCGGAGCGAGGACTGCGGGACGCATGCCGGTCCCGGTGTTCCGGGCCGTGGTAGTGATCATCGGACTCGCCGCCGCCATCGGGCTGTTCCTGCGCTGAGCGAGCGCCTGATCCGGATTGCCTTACACCATAAGGTTGTGACTACGCTCTGTACGATGCGCCCCCGCCTTGCTGTTCCCCTCGCCGGCCTGCTCTTCGCCGCCGCCTGTGGTGGCGGCAACGGGGACGGTGGCGGGCTCACCAGCGGGGGCACCGCCGACGCCAACGACGACGGGCTCGCCGACGTCGTGGTGATGGACGGCTCCGAGGTGCAGGTCAGCGCGCTCGACAACACCTTCCGGGTGGCCAACATCCAGGTGAAGCCGGGCACCAAGATCGTGTGGGAGAACAAGGGTCGCAACGACCACGACGTGCTGCCGGTCTCCGGTGCCACGTGGGGCGTGCAGCCCGACGGCTTCGCCCCGGGCGACGTCTACGCGACCACCTTCGACGAGCCCGGTGTCTACCGCTACTACTGCTCGATCCACGGCACCACCGAGGAAGGCATGGTCGGTGCCGTCGTCGTGTCCGACTGATCTCACGATCGACTGGGGGAAGGCCATGACCAACGCTCGACGGCTGCTCGGCGTCGTGCTCGCCGGGGCGCTGGTGCTCACCGCCGCCTGTGGGGGCGACGACGAGGACAGCGACGGGGCGGCACCCGCCGCCGGGGACTCCGACGGGAAGACGCTCAACGTCCCCGAGGACTACGACACCATCCAGGCCGCGGTGGACGCGGCCCAGCCGGGCGACCTCGTCCTGGTGGCTCCGGGCACCTACGAGGAAGCGGTCAGCGTAGAGACCGACCAGCTGACGATCCGCGGCCTCGACCGCAACGAGGTGATCCTCGACGGCGGCTTCACCATGGACAACGGCATCCGGGTGACCGGAGCCAACGGCGTGGCCATCGAGAACATGACGGCCCGCAACTACACCAAGAACGGCTTCTTCTGGACCGGCGTCGAGGGCTACCGCGGCTCGTACCTCACCGCCTACCGCAACGGTGACTACGGGGTCTACGCCTACGACTCGACCAAGGGCCAGATCGAGCAGAGCTACGCCTCGGGCAGCCCCGACGCCGGCTTCTACATCGGCCAGTGCTACCCGTGCGACGCGGTCATCGACGGCGTGATCTCCGAGTACAACGGCCTCGGCTACTCGGGCACCAACTCGGGCGGCAACCTGGTCATCGTCAACTCGACGTTCCGCTACAACCGGGCCGGCATCGTGCCCAACTCGGGCAGCTACGAGCTGTGCTACCCCGGGCGCGAGACCACCATCGTCGGCAACGTCGTGTACTCCAACAACCAGCCCGACACGCCCGCCATCGACGTGGCCCTGCTGGCCATGGGCAACGGCATCCTGCCCGCGGGGGGCACCGGCAACGACATCGAACGCAACCTCGTGTACGACCACGACCGCACCGGCATCGGGTTGGTCCCCTTCCCGGAGGAGGACGCCAGCGACGTCCCGCCCCCGCCCGAGGACGACACGCGGCCCTGCTCGGAGACGGTGAACGACGCCCCGGCCGACCCGGCCGACATCCCCGCCCTGGTGGTGTGGGAGCCCCGCGGCAACAAGGTGATCGACAACGTGGTCGAGAGCTCGCGGCTGGCGGACCTGGCGCTCGGCTCGGTCGACGACGTGTCCGGGCTGGGCAACTGCTTCTCGGGCAACACGTACGCCACCACGGCCCCGCTGCAGCTGGAGGCGCTGGCCCCGTGCGAGGGCGAGGGCAGCGGCGGCGACTGGACAGCGGGCGCGCTCGACCTGGTGGGGCTGATGACCGCGGTGCAGCCGCCGTCGGGCGACTACCAGGTCTCGCCGGAGCCCGGGCCCCAGCCCGCCATGCCCGACGCGGATACGGCCCCACCCCGGTCCGCCACCGACGTGCCGTTCGCCGTCGACATCGACGCCATCCAAGTCCCGGCCCGCCCGTCGTGACCCACCGCCCCGCGGCCGCACTGCCGACC
>JBKPRV010000630.1:0-21173 GCA_046734715.1 Actinomycetota bacterium
ATGCCCTTCTGGAGGTCGGTGCTGAGACGCACCGCGGCGTAGGCGATGCCGGACACGACGGTCATGATCACGACCGCGGGGATGATGAAGTCGACGTAGTCGGTCGCGCCGGTCTGGGTGCCGATGGCGCCGCCGAACACGTGGACGAACAGCAACAACATGGCGATCGGCGTCAGGACCACGGTGATGATCGTGTCGATGCTGCGCGTGGTGTGGCGGAGGCTGCGCTTGGTCATGGTCCAGGTGTCAGTGAGCGCTCGCATGCCGCTCGGCCAGACCGCGCGCAAGCGCGATCCCAGCACCCGCGTCGATCTGACTCCCCAACAGCTCCAGGTCGCCCAGCTCGTCGCCGAGGGCCACAGCAACCGCGAAGCCGCTGCCCGCCTGTTCGTCAGCCCCCGAAACGGTCGACTTCCACTTGCGCAACCTGTTCACCAAGCTCGGCATCACCTCCCGGGTCGAGCTCGCGCGACTCGACCTCGGCAACACGTGACCCGCGAGGCCGCCGCCGGGTTGAACCCGGCGATCCTCCCCGTGCGACCCCTAGCTTCGGTTTTCACGCCAGATCGCGGGGCACGACGTAGTCGACCAAGGTGGCGGTGCCCCACCTCAGATCGTGCCAAGTGACTGCCACCTCGAGGACGGCCAAGGCGCCAGTCGGGAACTTCGTTTCCAGGCGCATTCGGAGGCGGGGGTCGCCGGCTGCCACCAGGCCGAGGACCAGGGCTTCGAGCCCGGGGTTATGCCCGACGACGAGCACGGAGTCGATCTCGGGCGGCAGGCGCCGTAGGCGTCCCAGCAGTTCGCCGGCGCCGGCCTGGTAGACGACCTCGTCGAGCTCGACCGGAGTCTCCGGCGGCAGCCCGGGCGCCACGCCCTCCCAGGTCTGTACCGCCCGCAGGGCGGGCGAGCACAGCACCAGGTCGGGCGTGACGTCCATCGCCCTCAGGTACCGCTCGAGGGCTTTGACGGCCTTGCGGCCGCGGGGCGCGAGCGGGCGACGAAGGTCGGCCTGATCCGGGTCGTCCCAGCTCGACTTGGCATGACGTAGCAGATGAAGGCGCCCCACCGGGCCTCCCGTCTATCGGATCGTGTCACTCCCGACGCCCACGTCGTGGTGGCACGATCTGGGCCGTGCGACCAAGAGAGGACACTCGTCGTGACGCTCGGGTCGAGCGTACGGTCGCCAAGGTCTTCGCCGCCGTGCACCGGTTGCTCGAGAGCGAGGGCCTGGGGAGCGTGACGTTCGGTCGGCTCAGCCGCGAGACCGGGGTGTCGCGTACCACCCTGTACCGCCACTGGTCGGGTCCGTCGGAGTTGATCTCGGAGGCGTGGGCGCGCGTGGCGCCGTCGAACCGTGCGGCCCACACGACCGACCTCCAGGCCGACCTGGTCGAGCTGTTCCTCTCCGTGCGGGACGTGGTGGAGTCGTCGACCATGCGCCGGTCGTTGCCCACGCTGTTGGTGGCCGCGCAGCGGGACCAAGTGATCGCCGGACTGCACGCCGATTTCGTGCGGGACCGGCGCCAGCCGATCGTCGAACGGCTCCGCCTGGCGGCGGCCGAAGGCCAGATCGCCGATGTCGATCCCGAGCTGCTGGTCGACCTGCTGTCCGGTCCCCTGTTCTACCGCCAGCTGATCCGGCGTACGCGCACCTCCGACGACGACGTCCGCACCTTCGTGGCCACCGTGCTGGCCAGCGTGACGCGCCGACCCTGAGTGGCCCCGGTCGCCGCCCGAGCGCCGGGCGTCTTCCAGGACACCGGTGTACTGTTTCTCGGGGGACGGGCGGCGCTTGGAGGGGAGGCGACGTGCGAGGACGACGACCGGGGCGGCGCTTCGCCGCGCTCATGGCGCTGGCGTTGACGCTGCCCGTGTTCGGGGCGTGCAGCGGCGATGACGACAGCGGCAGCACCGACTCGGCGCCGCCCGCCGCCCAGGACGAGGCCGCCGCCCAGCCTGAGGTTCGGGTGGTGACCATCGACGGGGCGGACACCGACGCCCCTGACGAGCTCGACCGCGTGCGGGTGATCCAACACGGGCCGGCGGATGCCGCCAACGTGCTCGTCCTGGTTCCGGGGACGTCGGCGGGGGCGGCCTACTTCTCGCCCTTGGCGCTCGATCTCGTGGAGGCACTGCCGGGCTGGCAGGTCTGGTCGGTCGACCGGCGCGAGAACCTGCTCGAAGACCACTCGATGCGGGACCGCTTCGCGGCCGGGGACGCCACCACCCAGGAGGCATTCGACTACTACCTGGGCTGGCTGGGCGACGACTCGATCACCGAGCACTTCGAGCCGCAGGGCGGAACCGGCAGCGACGACGAGTCGGTGGCCTTCGCCCGCGACTGGGGCATGAACGTGGCCATCGAGGACCTGCGAAAGGTGGTCGAGGAGGCGGCCGACAAGGGCGGTGCGGTCGTCCTCGGCGGGCACTCCCTGGGTGGCTCGATCACCGTGGCCTACGCCACCTGGGACTTCGACGGCCACGCCGGGGCCGAAGACCTCGCGGGTCTGGCGCTGATCGATGGGGGCAGTGGTGCCGGCCAGGCTCCCTCGCCCGACGAGGCGCGGGCCGATCTCGACCAACTGGCCACGGAGTCGCCCTTCAACGACATCGTGGGGCTGGGACTGCCGTGGGCGTCCGGGGTCTTCAACGCGCTGGGGTCCGAGGCCGCGCTGCTGGCGCCGGACGAGCCGTCGATCGGGTGGCAGTCACCGTTGATCCCCGCCAACCTCAAGCCGCCGACGCAGCCGACCAACGTGGCGCAGTACGGCTACGCCCTCGACCTCAAGACCAGCCCGGACGGCTTGGAGCTGGTCCAGATGCACATCGGCCGGCTGGCCGACAGCGGTGAGCCCCGAGGTTGGGTGGACGACGGACCCGCCCCCGTCGAGCGGGTAGCGAGGATGTTCTCGGGCATCCTCTTCGGCGACGCGCCGGGGCCGGACGTCGCGGTGGTCGGTCATACCGATGAGCTCGACGGCATCGACGGGACGGCCTGGTACCACCCGCAGCGCCTGTCGATCGACAGCGCCGCGGTCAACGGGGGCATCGCCAACCCGGCCCAGGAGGTGCTCGACGTCCACGCCACCCACGGCGAGGACCTGGACCTGCCGATCTACGCACTCGAGACCCGGTTCGGCGCGGGGCGCGTGCTCACCGGGGCGCGGCGGCTGGCCGAGCAGTCGGGAATCGCGGCCCAGGACCTGACCCTGGTCGACCGCAGCGACCAGCTCACCCACACCGACCCCATGGGCATCCAGACCGCAGAGAACCCCGTCGTCGCCACGCTGGCGCCGTTCCTGGAACGCATCGGCTGAGCCGCCCGGGGCCCGGTCTCGTTGGGCAGACGCGGCGGTGATCGTCAGCTCACCGCGGCGATGAACGAGCAATACGCGGCTGCCGCCTGCTGCGGGTCCTGGCACATCCACCAGTGACCCAGCCCGGTGAGGAGCGCCACCTGAGCATCGGCCCGTTCGGCGGTGCGGCGGGCGAGGGCCTCGCCACCCGTGTACGAATCCTCGGCCGGGATGATGACGAGGCCCGGACGCGCGCGCAGGCCAGCCACGTTCGCGCCCCATGCGGCCATGTTCGGCTGGGCCGCCGATCGATACAGGGCGAGGATGCAGCGGCCCATCGATTCGTCGAACGCCTCCATGCAGTGCGCCGCGGCGCTTTCGGACATGCCGCGGGCCACGTACCCAGGGGCGCGGTCCGCGGGCGAGGTGGCGAGCCGACGCGCGATGAGAGCTTCGCCGGCGCCGGGGGTCTGCCAGGTCTGGGCGTTCTCGTGCCAGACGTACCGGGGGTCGAAGCAACCGGCGAGATCGGTCGCCCATGAGCGCACGAGCTCGGGATTGGCGGCCACGGTGCGGAAGACATGACCGCCGCCCCAATCGTGGCCGAGCAGGTCTATGGGACCCTCGATCCGCTGGAGCTCGGCCGTGAGCCAGGCGAGATAGTCGTCGCTGGTCGCGCTGAATCCCTCCGGGACCGGTGCGCCGAACCCTGGCGGCGAGAGGGTGATGCTCTCGCGCCCGGCGAGGTGCGCCCGGAACTCGTCCCAAACGGCGTCGGTCTCCGGCACGCCGTGCACGAGCACGATGGGCACACCCGCAGTGTAAGCGGTGCGCCAGATGTACTCTCGCAGCACAATGAGCGCGCTGGCCGACGAGTTCCAGCCGTTTGACATCGCCGACCCCTTCGCGTTCTATCAGCGAGCCCGATCCGAGGCGACCGTCTTCTACAGCCCGGAGCTCGATTACTGGGTCGTGCCTCGCTACGAAGATGTCCTGGCCATCCTGCGCGATCCGGCCACGTTCTCGTCCGAGAACGCCCAGAGCCCCTTCCGTCCTCAGCCGCCGGCAGTCGAGCGCATCCTCGCCGGCGGGCTGAGCGCCAAATCGGGGCTCCTCGGGCGCAACCCACCCGACCACACCCGCCTGCGCTCGTTCGTCAACAGGGCGTTCACGCCCCGCCGCGTGGCGGTGCTCGAGCCCCAGGTCCGCGAGATCGCGGTGCGCATGATCGAAGGCATGGCCCCGCGGGGCCGTGGCGACTGGGTGTCCGACCTTGCCTATGAGCTGCCGGCTCTCGTGATCTTCCTGCTGTTGGGGATTCCCGACTGCGATGTGCCGAACGTCAAGACGTGGGCCCAGAGCCGCGTACAGATCAACTTCGGCAACCTGCCCGAGGCCGATCAGGTGGCGCACGCGAAGAACGTCGTGGCCTACTGGCGGTACTGCGAAGCGCTGGTGGATGAGCGCTTCGCGCAGCCCGGCGACGACCTGCCCAGCGATCTGGTCCGGGAGTACCAGCGCGGCGACAAGTCGATCACCAAGGACGAGATGGCCGGGCTGGTGTTCAGCCAGCTGACCGCCGGGCACGAGACCACGACCGGCCTGCTGGCGACCGGGTTCCTACAGCTCCTTCGCAACCGCGAGCAGTGGGAGGCGCTGTGCCGTGATCCGGGGCTGATCACCAACGCTGTCGAGGAGCTCCTGCGCTTCTGTACGCCGGTGCTGGCAGCCAAGCGCAAGGTCACCCACGCCACGACGGTCGGCGACGCGGAGCTCCCCGCGGGTGCCAACGTGCTGTTGCTGCTCGGGTCGGCCAACCACGACGAGGCCGTGTTCCCCGGTGGCGACGGCTTGGACATCCGCCGCCCCGACGTCAGCCGGCACCTGGCGTTCGGGCACGGGATCCACTTCTGCCTCGGCGCGTCGCTGGCCCGACTCGAGGCCCAGGTGGTCCTGCTGGAGCTCACCGCCAGACTGCCCCACGCGCGGCTCGTCGAGCCGCAGGAGATCCCGTTCTCGCGTAACACGACGTTCCGGTCGCCGCTGCAGCTGTTGGTCGAATGGGAGTCACCACGCGGTTGAGACGCGAGCCTCACACGTAGCCGTTCGCCCGTACACTCGAGCAACTGACGAGGCCGGAGTCCGGGGGCACGATGGGGATGACACGCCCATGTCGGCGCGCCGGGGCCTTGTGCGTGCCGTTGCGACTGACGACCCCCTTCAGCTGAGGAGATCCGTGCACATGTCCCACATCGACCTCGCCAACGACTTGCCCGGGATAGTCGGGCTGATGGCGTTCAGGCCGGAGACTGCTGGACCGCTGAGCGCGCTCGCCGAGACGCTCCTGCGAGCGGACAACTCACTGACACGGGGGGAGCGCGAGGCGATCGCGGCGTACGTCTCCCACCTCAATGAGTGTCGGTTCTGCGAGCTCTCGCACTCGGCTTTCGCCGCCCGTCAGCTGGCGGGCGGCTATGACGTCGTCGACAGCATCAAGCGGGACCCGCGGCAGGCCGCCGTGAGTCCGCGGCTGCGCGCCCTGCTCGAGATCGCGGCAGCAGTCCAGCGGAGCGGTCGCGCGGTGGTCCGAGCCGACGTCGAAGCTGCTCGCGCTGCGGGGGCGACGGACGTCGAGATCCACGACACCGTCCTGATCGCTGCGGCCTTCTGCATGTACAACCGCTATGTCGACGGTTTGGCAACCTGGGCCCCCGACGCCCGCGAGGCCTATGACGAGATGGCGGAAGCCATCGTCGCGAGCGGCTACGAAACATCTCTGGGATCGGCGCCGGACGTCAGCCGATGACGCTGGGCTTGAGCTCGCCGTTCACATACTGCTCTCGGAGCACGAACTTCTGGATCTTGCCCGAGCCGGTCAGCGGGAAGGCATCGACGAATACCCACGACCGGGGCGCCTTGTAGGCGGCCAAGCGCTCGCGGACGTGGGCGGACAGCTCTTCCGGCGTGGCACTGACACCGTCGGCCAGACGGACGAACGCCGCGACTTGCTCGCCCCATCGCTCGTCGGGCACCCCTGCGACCGCGACATCGGACACGGCCGGATGCTCGTAGAGGACCGCTTCGATCTCGCGGGGATAGATGTTCTCGCCGCCGCGGATGATCATGTCCTTGAGCCGGCCCTGGATCTTGCAGTAGCCGCGCTGGTCCATCGTGCCGAGATCACCGGTGTGCAGCCACCCGTCGACGTCGATTGCCGATGCGGTGGCCTCGGGCATCTCGTAGTAGCCGTTCATCACCGAGAACCCTCGGATGCACAGCTCGCCCAGCGTGCCGGGTGGAACCAGCTCGCCTGACGGGTCGGTCACCTTCAGCTCGATCTGAGGCAGTGCCAGGCCGACCGTCTCCGCCTTGTCCTCGGGCGTGTCGTCCAGGCGGGTCATCGTGGCCACCGCCATGCACTCGGTCTGGCCGAACACGATGGCGAACCGCACGTCGAGGGTGGCCTCGATGCGGCGGACGAGGTCGGCCGGAACCGGGGCACCTCCTGATGCGACCGAACGCAACGAAGACAGGTCGCGTCGGGCGATGTCAGGGTGCTCCATCATGGCGATCAGCATCGTCGGCACTCCACCGCTGAGGGCGGCCTGCTCCGTCTCGATCAGCTCGAGGACGAGAGCGGGGTCGAAGGCGAGGACCGGCACGTAGGTGCCGAGTTGGGCCACCGCGCCGAGCACGGCCATCACGCATCCACCTGCGTGGAACAGGGGCATCGGGTTGACCATCACGTCACCCTCCGCCATGCCCCAGCGCTGGGCGATGAAGCGGGCGTCGTTGGTCATGCCGCGATGGCTGAGCACCGCGCCCTTTGGGAACCCGGTGGTGCCCGACGTGTACAGCAGGGCGGCAGCGTCGCCCGGCCGGACCTCGGGCAGGGAGAGCTCAGCGGATCCGGCCGCTGGGAGAAATCCGTGCCACTCGGTGAACAGAATGGCCTCGCGAAGATCGGGCAACGCGGGGCGGACCGACTCCAGGGACTTCGCCATCGGGTTGGTGCGGTACTCAGGCAAGAGGAACAGCCCGGCGGCACGGGACTGTCGCAGCACGTACTCGAGCTCAGTCGCGGTGTAGGCGGGGTTGACCGTGACCAGCACCAGGCCCGCCAGCGCCGCCCCGTACTGGAGGATCACCCATTCGGGGATGTTGGGCGCCCAGACAGCGACGTGTTCGCCGGGCTCGAAGCGGGTCAGGAGGCTGCGGGCCACCAGCTCGGCATCGTGCAACAGCTCGGCATATGTCCATCGGCGGCGGTCGGCGGGATCCGGCATCCCTGCCACCAGTGCCGTCCGATCAGGCGCGGCTCTCGCGGCGTCACGTAGCGCATCGCCGATGGTCGTCTCCTGGACTTCTTCGCTCGTGTCGGGCGGCCAATAGGAGCTGGCGAGCGTCATGGCCGGAGCGTACGACGGCACCCGACCCGGCCGCCTGAGTCTTCGGGCCGAACCGTCTCCCGCCATCCGAGTCGCGGCATCCGGAGACCTGGCGGGGTGTACGGTCGAGCGGTGCCCGCGGCCGGCAGTCGTAGGGTCTCGGTCGAGCTGTTGCCCGACCTGCGCCGGGCCCGTGACCACATCGATGCGCACTTCGCCGACGAGCTGGACCTGGCTCGACTCGCCCGGGTGGCCGGTGTGTCGAAGTACCACTTCGCCCGCAGCTTCGAGGCCGTGTACCGGGAGACTCCGATCCGCTACCTGACCAGGCGGCGGATCGAGAGGGCGCAGGATCTGCTGCGCTCGGCCAACCTGACCATCACCGAGATCTGCGTGCTGGTGGGTTTCTCCAGCCTCGGCTCGTTCTCGGCTCGGTTCAGTGAGCTGGTCGGTGAGTCGCCGTCCGCCTACCGCGCGCGATGGGCAGCGGCCGGCGGGCCACACATCCCGGGTTGCTACCTCTTCATGTGGGGCCTCAGACCGATCCAGCAATCTGAGAGAAGCGTCACGGACGAAGCCGTGCGTACCGTCGAGCCATGATCACAAACGTCTCCCTCTTCACCGTGTACTGCACC
This sequence comes from Actinomycetota bacterium, assembly GCA_046734715.1. Lineage (GTDB taxonomy): Bacteria > Actinomycetota > Acidimicrobiia > Acidimicrobiales > VFJN01 > ZC4RG19. Next base: position 8,323 of record JBKPRV010000630.1, read on the forward strand.
GACCAGGACGCCACCCGGGACTTCTACGTGGACGTGCTCGGCTTCGAGACCCGCAGCGACGTCACCTTGGAGGGGTTCCGCTGGGTCACCGTCGGCCATCCCAGCCAGCCCGAGCTCGAGCTCACGCTGATGACACCCGGACCGCCCCTGGACGAGCACGCCGCCGAGTTCGTCCGCCGCCAGCTCGGCAAGGGGCAGATGGGTGGTGTCGGTCTGCAGGTCGACGACTGCCGCAAGACCCACGAGGACCTCGTCGCCAAAGGCGTGGAGTTCCTGCAGGAGCCGTCCGACCGTCCGTACGGCGTCGAGGCCGTGATGCGGGACAACGCCGGCAACTGGCTCGTGCTCGTGGAGCCGAAGGCCTTCGACCCGAGCGACAGCTCCTGACTCCTGCGCCGCGTGTCGGCGTGTCGAGCCGTCACCCGCCGAGCACGCCACCAGCACCACCCGCGGTCAGTCGAGTGAGGCTGGGACGAGACGCCGACTGTCGAGGCACAACCGATCGTTCAACACCTTGCGAGGTCGATCTGACATGGATGCAGCATCATCACCTGCAGTCTCCGATCGGCCGTCGGCGCGGGCCGACGGCTCGTGGATGGCGTGGACCGCGGCGGGGATGGGCGGGATCTGGGTGGCCGTGACGGTGATCAGCCTCGGCGCCCCGGACATGGTGACAGGCAGCGAACAGCAGCACTTCCCGGTGGCAGCGCTGAGCACCTGGCTGTGGGGGCTGGTGTCCACCGGTGCCTTTGTCTGGGCGATGGGCAAGCTGCGGGGCAACGCCACGCGCCAGCCGATCTGGATCGGTCTCACCGTGGCGACGCTGATCGTCTGGTTGGTGGCGACAATCGTGAGCGTGAGCCTGCCGGTGGTCGAGACGGGGTCCGATCCGACGCGAATTCCGATCGGCGCGCTCGTCGGGCCGATGGCCGCGACGGCGCTCACGGTGCTTTCCGGCATCACGGCCAGCGTGTTCTTCCGCCCGGCCGACACGACCACCAGCCCATGACAACCGGACAGGACGGAGCTCCGACCCCCGGCCCGCTCGCTCAGGTTGGCGTCGGCGACGAGGTGCGCTCGTCCCGGAGTGCAAGGTCCGTGGCTTCGTGGACCGTCAGGGCGCGGCCGGTTTCAAGCGCCTCGTCGTAGAGTCGGTCGCCGAGCGCGGCCCGGGCTCGGGCGGTCGTCCCGTCGAGATAGGCGCGATCGGCGCCGGTGCCGGGGACGGGTGCACCCCGGACCGTCTCGGCTGCGCCCAGCAACATCGCGGAGCGGGCAGCGTCGGTGTCGGTGAGGCAGCCGGCGACGCCTTCCAGGGCGGTCGCGACGAAGCGGACGTCGGCACTCGAGGTCGACAGCCGGAGCGCGTCCCGGTGCTGGGCCAAGGCGTCGTTCCGACGGCCGGCCACCGCCAGCACGAAGCCTCTCTCGTTGATCCCGCTCATGCGCAGGTCACGTTGGCGCATCTCTGGCGCATGCAGCACGGCCTCGGTCAACGCGTCGGCCTCGCCGATCTCGCCCCGAGCGCGTGCTATGCGGGCGAGCACGACACGGGTCGTGTTCAGCAAGGTGCCGTCGGCGAGCTCGCGGGCAAGGTCCATGCACTGCGCGCACACCTCGGCGGCCGTGTCCGGGTCGCCCAGCGCCTCGGACACGCTGGCCAACCGCACTCGGGCGCGCGCCTCGGCGCTCCGGAACCGGAGCGCACCCGCGTGCACCAGCGACTCGCCGTACCACGTAGCGGCCTCGTGGAGCCGGCCGCGCAGCTCGTGGACGATGCCGCCTTGCAGCAGCCCGTTGGAGAGCGACCATCGCTCGCCCGAGCGGCGGAAGCTGGCGACCGCCTCGGCGATCAACGACTCCGACTCCTCGACGCGACCGGCCGAGAACGCTGAGAGCGAGGCGAAGAAGTGGCACCACCCGACCCAGAACGGCTCGTCGCGTCCGGCGAGCAGCCGCGTGGCTTCCGCCAACGGCTCGGCGACGGCAGGCATGTCGCCCGCCATGACGTGCACGCGCATGAGCTGCACGTCGGCACGCGCCTGCAGCACGTCGTCGCCGGCCTCCCGTCCGCAGGCGTGCTGCTCGCGCGCAGCGTCCAGCGCCACATCCACGTCGGCGTCGGTGACGAGCGCGAAGTGCCCGAGCCATCCGAGGCTGACGCCCCGCGTGACGGGGTCACCACTCGGCTCTGCGAGTGCCGACTCGAGTCGCCGTCGCGCCGTCCACCACGCGCCCCGCACGTACCAGTACCAACCGAGTGCAGCAGTCAGCGCAACGGCAGCAGCGTGGTCGCCCACCGCCTCGCACCAGTCGAGCGCGGCGGTCAGGTCGTCGTCGCGTGCCGCCAGCACATCGAGGGCGGCCCGCTGGTCACTCCCCAGCAGGGACGGGCCGAGCGCGCCAGCGACCTCGACGAGGCGCCGCGCGTGCGCGCCCCGCGCCTCCGGCACCAGCCCGAACGCCTCGAGCCGCTCGGCGCCGTAGTCCCGGATCGTGACCAGCAAGCCGAGCTATCCCCGGTCGGCGGTCACCAAGGACTTGGCCACGAGCCTGCCGATCAGGTCGACGACGTCGCCGCGTGCGAGTCCTACGGCGCTGCACACCGCTTCGGCGTCGTCCATAAAGAATCGGTTGCGGAACACCGAGAGCGCGGCCAGCGCCCGCCGTTCGTCGTCGAACAGCAGCTCGTAGCTCCAGTCGACGAGCGCTCGCAGGGTTTGATGGCGTGGCACGGCGGTGCGCCCGCCGTCGCTGAGGACGCTGAAGCGGTTGCCCAAGCGCGACGCGATCTCGGCCGGTGACAGGACGTTGGTCCGCGCCGCCGCGAGCTCGATCGCCAGCGGCAGGCCGTCGAGCTCCGCGCACAGCGGCGCGAGGCGGGGTCGCCGGCGATGGCAGGCGCACGCGCTTCGAAGAGCTGGGTGGCGTCCTCGGTGGGCAGGCCGGCGAGCGGCCACACGCGCTCGCCGCCGATGCCCAGCACTTCGCGCGACGTTGCGAGCACCCGCAGGCGCGACGTGCGCCCGAGCAGGTCGTCGACGACCGCCGCGACCGCGTCGACGACCTGCTCGCAGTTGTCGAGCACCAGCAGCTTCGGCCGGGCCTCGATCCAACTGGCGAGCTGCTCCTCGCCGACGCCCAGCGCGGCCGCGATGGCGGGCCGCACGCCGGCCTCGTCGTCGACGCCGTCGAGCCCCACCCACCACGCGTCGACAGCGGCACCCAGTGCGACCTCGGTCGCAAGGCGCGTCTTGCCGACGCCGCCGGGGCCGACCACGGTCACGAGTCGATCGTCCGCGAGCGCGGCGGCCACCCCGTGGAGCTCGGCGGCGCGGCCGACGAAGCTCGTCAGCGGACGGCGGATGGTGGGGCGGGCGGCCGGCCCGGGCAGTAGCGACGAGTCATGCCGGAGGATCGCACCCTCCAGCGCGGACAGGGTCGGTCCAGGATCGGAGGCCCAGCTCGTCGGCGAACCCCCGGCGGGCAATTTGGTATGCGGCGAGCGCGTCGGCCTGCCGTCCGCTCCGCTACAGCGCCAGCATCAGCTGCTCGCGCAGACGCTCCCGCAGCGGATGTCGAGCGATGAGCGTCCGCAGTTCAGCCACCGCTCGCTCATGCCGACCGAGCGCGAGGTCGGCGTCGATCCGCGCTTCCTGCGCGCCCAGGTCGATGACCTGGGCTGCGTCGCGTTCCGGCTCGCATCAGGCCGCAGTTCCCGATGCGTTGCCCGTCACGCAGCCGGGGCGGCACGTGCTTGTCCGGGCAGAGCCGGGGAACCTAGCGACCGGCGGCGATGAGGCTTTGACTTGACAGGTGCCTAGCGCTGTTCGATACTCCGAATAGTGTTAGAACAGCCGACCAGGGATCGACGGGCCGAACGGCATGCGGCTACAAGGGCTGAGATCCTCGACGCCGCGTGGGAGCAGGTGCGCGCGAGCGGCCTTGCGGCGCTGTCGCTGCGGGACCTGGCCCGCAGCATCGGCATGCAACCCCCGTCGCTGTACAGCTACTTCGATTCGAAGAACGCGATCTACGACGCCATGTACGCCCAAGGCGCGCAGCAGTTCGTCGACGAGCAGAAGGCGTCGATGCCGACGCCTGACGACCCGCTCGAGGCGCTCAAGGCCGTCGTGCACTTCTTCGTCAAGTTCTGCGCGGCCGATTTCGCTCGCTACCAGTTGCTGTTCCAGCGCACGATCCCGGGGTTCGAGCCCTCACCGGAGTCGTTCAGGATCTCCCTGGACAACCTGGCTGAGCTCGGCGGGCTGGTCGCCCGCTGCGGGGTGGACGACCCCGAGATGCTGGACCTCTTCACCGCCGTCGGGACCGGCCTCGCTGACCAGCAGCTGTCCAACGATCCGGGCGGGGATCGCTGGATCCGGTTGATCGACGAGGCCGTCGAGATGTTCTACGAGCACATCACCAGGAAGGCGAACCAGCCGCGCAAGGGGAGGCGAACGAGATGATGACCGCGACACCGGTCGAGACCATCCCGCCCATCACGCCGGCAGAGGCGGAAGGGTTGGCGAGAACGGAGTACGCCCGGGTTGCGGACCAGCTCCGGTCGCTGGCTGCAGACGACTGGTCGAGGGCGACCGACTGCCCGCCGTGGGACGTGCGGGCGATAGCCGGCCACAGCACGGGGATGCTCGCGACCTTTACGGGCTATCGGACCCTGTTCCGCGAGATGAGCGCCGCGACCAAGGCGGCGAAGCGGTCGGGCGAGCCCGTGATCGACGCCCTGACGGCCAAGCAGGTCGCCGACCATGCCGGCCTGTCCACCTCGGAGCTCATCGACAAGATCGACCAGGTCGGCCCGCGCGCGGCCCGGTGGCGCGCGTCCCGGCCCGCATTGTTCCGCAGGATGCCCATGAAGGAAGAGGTCGGCGGCGCCGAGGAGACGTGGCGGATGGGCTACCTGCTCGACGTCATCCTCACCCGCGACCCGTGGATGCACCGCGTCGATGTCGCCCGTGCAACCGGTCACGACCTGGACCTGACCTCCGAGCACGACGGGCGGATCGTCGCCGACGTCGTCGCCGAGTGGGCGCGCCGCCACGGCATGCCCTTCACCCTCACCCTCACCGGGCCCGCGGGAGGCACCTACGTGTCGGGCGAGACCGGTGAGCACATCGCCATCGACGCGATCGAGTTCTGCCGCACGCTGTCGGGCCGGGCGACGGCCACCGGCCTGCTCACCCAGGAGGTTCCGTTCTGATGGAGACCCGCGTCACCGAGATCGCCGACGGCGTCCACCAGCTCGCCACCTTCGTCGGCGCTCCCGTCGGCTTCAACCAGTACCTCGTCGCCGCCGACGAGCCACTGCTGTTCCACACCGGTCTGCGCCAGATCTTTCCGCTCGTCGCCGAAGGCGTGTCCAAGGTCCTGCCCCCGGAGACGCTGCGATGGGTCAGCTTCGGCCACGTCGAGGCCGACGAGTGCGGATCGATGAACCGTTGGCTCGCCATCGCGCCGCACGCCACGGTCGCGCAGAGCGAGATCGGTTGCATGGTGTCCATCGGCGATCTCGCCGACCGCCCGCCACGCGCCCTCGCAGACGGCGAGAAGCTCGACATCGGCGGCCACACGCTCCAGTGGTTCGACACGCCGCATGTGCCCCACGCGTGGGAAGCCGGCGTGCTCTACGACGCGACGACCAAGACGCTGTTCTGCGGCGACCTGTTCACTCGCTTCGGAGAGTACGAGGCATCGACCAGCGACGACATCGTCGGCCCCGCCGTGCAGGCGGAGGACGACGCGCCAGGGTCGCTGTCACTGCACCCGTCGAGCGGTGCGACCATCCGGCGGCTCGGGGAGCTCGACATCGAAACGCTCGCATTGATGCACGGGCCGGCGTTCACCGGCGACTGCCACACCGCCCTGCTCGATCTCGCCGATGACTTCGATCGACGCATCGCTCTGCTCGGCTGACCCGACATCACGAACATCGCAACCGGCAGACATGTCGTCCGAGCCGACGTCGGTGCTCGCGAACGGTGAGGGGTTAGGGCCCCGTTCGGGTTGAGCGGGGCGGCTTCTTGACGAGGCGGTCGACCCAGACGCGGCCGAGCCAGTCGGCGTAGCGGTCGTTGCTCCAGCCGCGCTCGTTGACGAGTCGGTGCCACAGCATCCCGTCGGTCATCGACCAGACGACGTCCCGGCACTCGTCTTCCGGGACCGCTAGCTGGCGGGTCTTGGCGGCTTCGGCGGCCATGATGCTGATCCCGGCGAGGCGCTGCCGCCCCATCTCCTCGAGCATCGCGGCGGCGGCGGGGTCGGCACCCGCTGCGGACTGGACCATGAGCTGGAACGGCGCGATGCGCTGCGCGGTCTGCGTGGAGAACGCCGCGTGCAACATCAGCCGGCGGGCCAGGTCGGGCTCGCTGCGGATCGCCAGAACCTCCGGGCGCTCGTGAAAGACGATGTCCTGGTCGTCGCCGCCAACGGTGATGTCCCAGGCTCGGTGGAGCAGTGCGGCCTTGGTGCCGACGGACTTGTGGATCGTCTCCACCGACACGCCGGCGGTGCGGGCGACGTCGGCCAGGGTGGTGTGGCCATAGCCGTTCGCGACGAACAGGTCGCGGGCGGCGCGCACGATGGCGGCGCGGGTCTCGCCGGCTTGGACGCGCCGCCGGGTGGAGTCGTACGAGCGGCGCTTGACATTCTCCTCAGATTTCATTACATACGACCTGTATTCGTCTGAAGGTAAGTGTATCCGATAGTCGGGAGGAGACCGATGACGTCGACCACGCCCCCTGCTGAGCACTGGAGCGCGGTCGCTCCTGCGTGGGACCGCAACACCGACTACGTCGAGAGCCACTCGGTCGCCGCGACGGAGGCTCTGGTCGAGGCGGCCGGCATCCGGCCCGGAGACCGACTGCTCGAGCTCGCCGCCGGTCCGGGGAGTCTGGGCGGCCGCTGGTCGGAGCTGGTCGGCCCGGCGGGGCGCGTCGTGATCAGCGACATCGCGCCCGCCATGGTCGACGCCGCTCGGCTGCGGAACACCGGGCGCCGGAACGTCGAGGTCGCGGTCCTCGACGCGTCCTCCATCGACCGACCTGAGGCGTCCTTCGACGTCGTGGTGTGCCGCATGGGGTTGATGTTCGCGCCTGACCCGGCTGTGGCGTTCGGCGAGATCCACCGCGTCCTCGGCGCCGGGGGCCGGTTCGCCGCGCTGACCTGGGCCGGGATCGAGCACAACCCGTGGATGACCTGCGTGGGCATGGCGGCGATGATGAACGGCTTGGTCGCCGGCGGCCCGCCGGTCGGTCCCGGCGGAATCTTCTCCCTCGGCGACCCGGCTCACCTCGAAGCGCTGGTCAAGGACGCGGCATTCGTCGATGTTGCCGTCGAGGAGATCCCGGTGACGTTCCATGCCGAGACCATCGACACCCACATCGCACGGGTCAGCTCCCTCGCGGGCCCGCTCGCGGTCGCGTTCGCGGGGGCGACGCCCGCCCAGCTCGCCGCGGTGCGCCAGACCGCGGCACAGCTCGCCGCGGACCACATCAACGAGCACGGCGTGGCCTTGCCCGGTCGAGCGATCCTCGTTGCCGGCCGCGCCTGACACCGCCTGGCTTGGTCGGCGACGACACCTACCAGTTGGTGCCCGTGGCTCGGTGAGGGCGGTCGCCCCGGCTGACGGTCGTCGGAACCGTCGGGGCAGGCTCAGGCCGAGCCAGGGCCTGCGGCCGGCCGGGAGGATGCGACCCGCGAGGACCGGCCTGAGCAGGCCCCTGCGCCCGTAGGTGATCAGGAGGAACGCGGCGGGATCGGACGAGATGCGGCAGTCCACCCGCTCGGGCGGGGATGCGGGCACGCTCAGGCGGCCACCGGCGAACGCGTAGGTGGGCCCGGGCGACCGGATCGCCGCAGGCCGGTGACCACGAGCAGGCCCGACGGATAAACGCTGAGCTGGGGCCGTCGTTCGCCTATCCCGTCAACGACCTGTGGCAGGCACCCGGCGCCGTCAAGGCCATGCTGGCCGAGCTCGGGCTGCCGTCGGGACCGTGTCGACTGCCCTTGGGGCCCGTCCCTCACGAGGCGACGACGCGGGCCAAGGAGATCATCGCAGCCCTACCGCTCACCAGCTGAGCGGGCCGGCAATGCTTCTCGTCGTCGGATCGTCAGCCGTCGTCGCCGGTGCGAGTGAACGTGACGGAGAGCCAGTTGGGATCGGTGCTCGGATCGACCCTCATGGAGTAGCCGTAGGCCATTGCGATGAGATCTGCCTGGACGCGCTCGTGGGCGCGGATCGACTCGCACAGGGCGCTAATCCCGGGACCGGCAAGGGTGGCGCCGATGGCGCCCAGGCGCCAGCCGCTCGAGAACGCGTCGTCGTCGTACGGACCGCCCCTGCTGCGGCAGAGGACGAGCGGCATCACGCCGCCGCTGTCCTCGCCGAGCTCCAACCTGTCGAACTCCATGGTGCTCCGCCTCTGGTGGACTCCGCCGGTGCTTCCGGCGGGTCGTGGAAATAGATGTCCGGACGACGCTGCGGATACGGCCCGACAGCCGGCGTTCGGCCGCCGAACGTCGAGTACCGGGACTGTCCGAGTGCCGTCACGCCTGCTACGGCCTACGCGTCATCGGTGACCCGTTGATGTTCCGGCGAGCGTGACGGCGCTGCGTGACCGAAGCGTTAACCGGCCGACCACGCAGGTGGAGTCGAGGGAGTTCAGGGAGTTCAGGGACCGGTGCAGTCGGTCGGCACTCTCGACGAGCAGACGTGCTGCAATGGGGCCGTGGCCTCGGTGGGCGGCGATGGACTTGCCGCTCCGTCGTCCGAGACGAGCGTCGTGACGACCGCCCCGAGAAGCACGCCGAAGGCAAGAGATGTGGTGGCGATGAACACTCGTGGCTTCACCGCCGCACCGTACGAAGCAGGGGGAGTGGCCGGCATCGGCAGTCGATGCCCAATTGGCGCCTTCCGCTACCTATCTTGGAGTGTTCCCGAGGTGGGTAGCGCGGCCCGCGCGGCGGGTCGGGCAAGGAGTGGATACGTCGGACCGTCGTAACGATCTGGTCGAACGGGCCCCGCACCGGGCGGTGCTCGACGAGATGCTCCGTGCCGTGCTGGCGAGCCCGCAGGGCCGGGTGGTGCTGCTCGCGGGGGAGGCGGGCGTCGGCAAGACGGCGCTGGCGCGCGCCGTCTGCGCCGAGCACCAGGGCTCGCATCGAGTGCTCAGAGGCAGCTGCGACGCGCTGTTCACCCCCCGCCCGTTGGGGCCGTTCCTGGACGTCGCCCGGGAGGCCGGCGGTGAGCTGGAGCGCATGGTCTCCCACGGTGCGAGGCCCCACGACGTGGCGATGGCGTTGCTGGCGGAGCTACGTGGCGCGCCGGCCCTGCTGGTGCTGGAGGACCTGCACCGCGCCGACGAGGCCAGCCTCGATGTGCTGAGCCTGCTGGCGGGGCGTCTGGAGGACGTTCCGGTCCTGGTCGTCGCCACGTATCGAGACGACGAGCTCGGTCCCGCCCATCCCTTGCGCATCGTGGTCGGCGAGCTGGCGACGAAGGACGCCGTTACCCGCATGAGACTGGAGCCGTTGTCGGCGGCGGGGGTCGAGCAGCTCGCCGGGTCCAGCGGTGCCGACGTCGACGACATCGGCGACCTGCATCGACGTACCGGTGGCAACCCGTTCTTCGTGACCGAAGTGCTCGCGGCGGGGTCGGACGAGGTGCCGGCCACCGTCCGCGACGCCGTCCTCGCCCGGGCGGCTCGCCTCAGCCCTCAGGCGCGGGCGGCGCTGGATGCGGCCGCCGTCGTCCCGCTCGGCTGCGAGGACTGGCTGCTGCAGGCACTCGCCGATCCCGCTCCCCATCAGCTCGACGAATGCCTGTCCTCGGGCATGTTGATCGCCGGTCCTGGCACCGTGAGCTTCCGGCACGAGCTCGCCCGACTGGCCGTCGAGGCAGCCCTCCTACCGGCACCGCGCGTGCGGCTCCACCAGCGCGCTCTGCGGGCGCTCGGAGCTGTCACTTCGGCCGACCCGGCGCGCCTCGCGCATCACGCCGAGGCGGCCGATGACGCCGGCGCCGTGGTCCGGTTCGCGCCGCTTGCCGCGCAGCGCGCCGCGGCTCTCGGGGCGCACCGCGAGGCGGCCCAGCACTACGCCCGTGCCCTCCGCTTCGCCCAGCGCGCTGCCCCTGAGCTGGTCGGCGAGCTGTCGGACCACCGTGCGTATGCCTGTTATCTGTCGGGTGAGTTCCCCGAGGCGATCGACGCGCAGAGCGATGCGCTGCAGCACCATCGCGGCGTCGAGGACTGGTTGCGTGCCGGACACGCGGCCCGATCGCTGTCCCTGCTGCTTCGCTATCAAGGGGAAGTCGCTCGGGCCTGGGAGGTCGGCCACGAAGCCGTGACGGTCCTCGAGCGACGATGCGTCGCCTGCCACGAGCTGGCGATGGCCTACTGCAACCTCTCGCACCTGGCTGCCGCCTGCGAGGACGCCGAGGAGACACGATCGTGGGCCACGAAGGCGGTCAGCGTCGCCGACGAGATCGGCGACGACGAGGCCCGGGTCTACGCGGCGCTCAACCTCGGTTCGATCGAAGTGCTCGCCGGCGCCCCGGCGGGGCCCGTGAAGCTCGAACGAGCCCTGAACACCGCTCGTGAGCTGGGTCTCGAAGAGCACGCGGGTCGGGCCTATGTGGCCTTGACGTGGTGGTCACCCCGCGGCCGCGCGTACCGAGCGGCCGACGATCGCCTCGATGCGGGCCTGCGCTACTGCCGCGAGCGCGGTCTCGACCTGTGGCGGAGCTACCTGATCGCCGCCGGCGCCCGGGCGGGCCTCGACCGCGGCCATTGGGACGACGCGGTCGCCTCGGCGACCCACATCGTCCGCGACCCGCGCACGTCGCCGCTGCCACGCATCGTTGCCCTGGCCGTGGTCGGCCTCGTTCGGGCCCGTCGGGGTGACCCCGATGTCTGGACGCCGCTCGACGAGGCGTGGGCCCTGGCGTGCGACACCGGCGAGCTGCAACGGATCGAGCCGGCCGCCGCCGCCCGGGCGGAAGCGTGGTGGCTCGCTGGTCGCGGGGACAAGGTCGTCGAGGCGACATCTCTCGCGCTCGACCTCGCCTCGTTGCACGGCGCACGCTGGGTCGCCGGCGAGATGTCGTCCTGGCGACGACGAGCGGGCAGCCCCGTCGGCCCGGCCGCTGACGTCCCCGAGCCGTACAACCACGAGCTCGCCGGCGAGTGGCAACGCGCGGCCACCGCGTGGCGTCGCCTCGACAGCCCCTACGAAGCAGCCCTGGCCCTGGCCGAAGCGGACGACGAGGAGGCGATGCGCCAGGGCCTCGGCGAGCTGCTTCAGCTGGGCGCGCGTCCGGCGGCGGCGATCGTGGCGCAGCGGTTGCGCGGGCGCGGGGCTCGGAACCTGCCCCGGGGGCCGCGGACGGCCACGAGGGGCAACCCTGCGCACCTGACCGCCCGGGAGCTGGACGTGCTCGCCCTCCTGGCCACCGGCCTCCAGAACAAGGAGATCGCGACCGAGCTCGTGCTGTCGCGCCGGACGGTCGATCATCACGTCGCCGCGATCCTGCAGAAGCTGGGCGTCCGCACCCGCCGGGAGGCAGCTCGCGAAGCCGCCCGGCTCAGGCTGGTCGTCCAGGATCGGTAAGGCGGACGATTCGATCGACCGTCCCGGCGATCAGGTCGGGCAGGCGCCGACCCGTGGGTTGAAGTCGGCGAAGAGGCCGTCCGGGTTCGTCTTCCAGATCCACGCGTGCAGGATGTAGACGGGCAGGAACGGGTGGTGGTGGAGCATCTCGCCGAAGAGCATGGGCGGGGCGTCCGGGTCGACGAACTCCTCTGGGACGATGTACTCGACGGCCACCAGCTTCACCTGCCCGTTGCGCCCCACCTCGTACACCAGGGCCTCAGGGTCGTTCGCGTCCAGGAGGGCGTCGATGTGCCTCACGTAGTGAACGCCCATCCCGCCGTCGGGGCTGTCGAAGCACGTGGGGACATCAGGGGTGTTCGGGTCGAGCGAGAAGGCGGCGAACCCGTCGCGCTGGGCCGCCCGCAGGGAGTGGTACCTCGCGGTGGCCTTCTTGAGAGGTCTCAGCTCCCCCGACCGGGTCGGCCTCTCGTGGGCCGCGGCCACCATGTCCAGCGTGCCGCCCGCCGGCAGGGCCAATCCGACCAGGGCCGTCAGCGCCACGGCCAGCGCCAGCCGCTTCCCGCCCCTCATGAGTAGAAGGAGGGGTCAAGGACGCCGAGGCTGTCCGGGACTGTGCGTTCCACCAGGTATCGAGGCACTTCGATCACCCCCGTTTCGTAGCGATGTGTCAGAACGTGCCGCGCACGATCGTGTCGGCGGGAGGGGACCGGTGCATCGGTGGCCGCTACCCATCTTGCGACGTCGGGCTGCCCAGATTGGACGAGACCCTGCGGGCAAGGCATCGGCGCTTGACCAAGCTTCTCTTTGAAGGTCTTGGGCTCGTACGCCGATGGACTCGGCGCCAGATCGGGGAGGCGCCTAGGCGCCGGCCTCGAGCATGGCCAGGTAGTGGGGGTTGTACATGACGCCCAGGGTGTTGCCGAACGGGTCGACCACCGAGGCCGTCACGAACCCCTCGCCTCGCTCGATCACCGGCTGGTGGAGCGTGGCGCCCAGCTCGAGCAGGCGATCCAGCGTCCCGTGCACGTCGTCGACGTGCCAGTACACGATGATGCCGCCCGGGCCGGCGGCGTCGCCCTCGACGGCGTAGCGCCGGTCGACCAGGCCCAGCTCGTGCTGGTGATCGCCGATGCGGAACTCGTAGTAGCCGCCGCCGGGCGTCTCGAAGTAGGGCGCGACGCCCAGGACCTTCGTGTACCAGTCCCGGGCCGCCTCCAGGT
>JBKPRV010000631.1:0-7702 GCA_046734715.1 Actinomycetota bacterium
CCCTGACGGTCATACCGCCGGAGGGTCAGCGCCGGCAGGACTACTGGGTGATCGACAACACGACCGACTTCACGGACATGAAGGCGACCCTGGCATTCACGCGCACCGACGGCGCCATCGTCCGCGGCAACCGCCAGCCGCTCTCGGGGGACGCACCGCTCGTCGTGATCACCGATTCGTGCGACATCAGCGTGACGGACAACGACGTCACGCCGAGTACGCGTGCGGTCGAGGGTGAGAGCCGGCAGTGCAACCACTTCATCTCGCCGCAGCCCCCTGACCCGCCCCCCGTCGCCGGCCGCGGCCAGGACGAAGCGTTGCCGCCGGCCCCGCCGACGACGGTGGCCGCGGCCAAGCCGTCCAAGGAGAAGCCGCCGGCAAAGCCGGCCAGCACGCCCGCAACGTCGGCGCCGGAGCCGGGTGTGACGTCGTTGACGGTGACCAGCGTCCACCCCGACGACGGTGTGGCCGTCCCGGTCGTCGTGCTCGCCGTGGTCCTCGCGGCGCTGGCCGTTGCGGGCGCTGCCTTGACGGTCAGAGCCCGCCGCTCACGCTCGTAGACCGAGCCGCGGTCCGTGGTTGCGGACCGTCGAAGGGGGATGGAAGGCTATTGACGCGACATGGCCCGGGGGTTGGGTCAGTTGGGGGATGTCTGCAGAGGGGACGCACGTGTTGACGCGACGCGAGTTCCTGCGCTCGACCGGCGCGCTCGGCGCGCTCGGGGCGCTCGGCGCGGGCGCGACCGTGCTGACCGCGTGTGCTGCCGGGCAGCACACGTGGGAGGCGCCGGAGACGATCGACAACACCGGGACGGACAACGTCTCGGCCGCACTGACCGATTGGCTGGCCACGACCGGCGGACCCGGCGACGTGTTCACGCTGCGCCGGCGCGCCAACGACCGGCCGGGGCGCTACTGGGTTCCCCAGGGCGTGCGGATCGGGAAGCCCATGACCCTCGACATGGTGGGATGCCACCTGCTGACGGGCAGGACACTCGGTGCCGACGACGCGAGGATCGAAGAGAACCGGATCACGTTCCCCCCTCTGTGGGACGACGGGGGCGAGCAGTCCGACCCCGGCGCGTGGCCCTGCCGCCGCGTGGTGCTGCTCATCTCGGCGTCGAACGTCACGGTCAACTCGTCGAGATCCGGAGCCCGCATCCAAGGCGCCGCTCGCACCGTCCACTACCGGGGCGACGAGACGCTGGTCGGGCGGCAGGTACCGACGGGATGCGTGTACGACGCGACGCTGGCCACCCAGCACGGCATCCGCATCGGTGGCCGAGCGGGCGCCTACTCCGACGACCACGCGTACAGCAACATCGTGCTCGATCTCAACGACATCTCGGTCGAGTTCGTTCACGGCGACGGCGTCTATCTCAACGACAACCACCGCTCCGTCCAGCTCCTCGGCCGCAACCTCGGCGAGCCGGTGCTCGGCGGGACTCCTGCCGCGGTCGACGACGCCTGCATCGTGGGTTACAGCGGCCAGGGTGGGACCATCGTCGAGGGCGCCACGCGCGATCTCGACCGGTGGGTCCCGGACGCGGTCCCGCTGCCGGGCATCCATCACACCGGCCGGCACGGCATCGCCACGGACCTGCGCAACTATGACCTGCTCGTCGACGGGGTGGCCATCTGGCGCACGGCTCGCGCCATCATCGACTTCGAGCCGACGTCCGACGGCGCGGAGATCGTGCGACCGACCGTCCGCAACATCGAGACCGGGATCCACACCCTGAACTGGATCGCGGCGGCCGGTCCCCGTTCGATCCGGGATCTGGTCATCCAGAACACGGTCAACTACGAGCAGATCCAGCTCGACACCCGCAACGCCGACGCAACGCACCGTCACTCGAACTGGTGGGTGCAGAACAACCGCACGGTGAGCGGGGTCAAGGCCCGCACCGGAGCGATCTTCAACCTCGACCGGATCGATGGCCTCCTCGTCCTCGACAACTACTCGCTCGTGAAGGGCGTCGGCCGCGGCATCGACGAGGGCACATCGACCAACCTGTGGATCGCCCCGGACGAAGCGATCCAGTTCCCCTATGCGTCGTGAGGCTGGGGCCGCGCCGAGCGGCCGGTTCGGCGACCGGCGAGAGCCGCGCGGAACCGCTCGGCGTAGACCGCGGCCGCGGCCGTGGCCGAGAAGCGGTCGGCGCGCGACCGGGACTCCCGGCTCATGGCGGCCAGGGTGTCAGCGTTGCCCAGCAGCCGCGTCACAGCCTCCGCCATGACCGCGGGACGATCGTCGTCGAGCACAACGCCGGTGACGCCGTGCTCGACCACCTCGGCCACGCCTCCGACCGGAACCGTGACGATCGGACACCCCGCCATCAGCGCCTCGATGGCAACACCGGGGATGCCCTCCGCCTCGCTGGTCAGCAACACGAGATCCACGCCCCCGAGGACCCGCTCGATGTCGTCGCGCTGCCCGAGGAACGTCACCGCCCCGTCCAGCCCGAGACGTTGGGCTCGGGCCTCCAGCTCGGTCCGCAGGGGCCCCGTGCCCGCCACCGCGAGGTGGACCGTGCAGCCCTGCGACCGCAGCCGGGCCACGACCTCCAGCGCGCGGTCGGGCCGCTTCTGCCGGACCAGGTGCCCGACGAACCCGATCAGGGGCGTGGCGTCGGCCACCCCGACCTCGGCGCGGAGACGGGATCCCGCCTGGTCCCGGTCCAGGTCGCGGAAGCGCCCGGGGTTGCGGAAGTTCGGGATGACCCACACCTGCCCCTGGTAGCCGAGTCGGCGGACCTCGTCTCCCAGGTCGGGCGTGAGCGCGACGACGGCGTCGCAGCGCCGGGCGACGGTCGCCCACCAGCGGCGCCGGACCGGTCCCCAGATCTTGGCCGGGAACCCGAGGATGCGCTGCCAGATCAGCACGGGGCCGCCGAAGGGGACCGCCAGCGCTACCACCTGCGCCGCCCACCCCCCGTGAGCCAGCACGACGTCCGCGGGCGCGGCCGCGAGCAGGCGCCGGAGTCGCCAGGCGCCGGCGACGAGGTCCGGCGGCCCCTGTCCCCGCGACGCCCCGAGCGGCACCAGGCCGGGCTCCCGCCGACCGTCGAACGCCGGGCCGAGCGCGACCACGCGGTTCCGGTGCCCCAGCCGGTCGAGCTCGTCGGCCAGCTCCAGCGCCACGAGCTCCGCCCCTCGCCGCTGGCTTCGGGAGACGACGTGCAACACGCGCATGGAGGTCGCCGGGACAGGCTGACGGGCCGTTCGAGCGGTGACGTCGGGGCGCACGGTGGACGAGACCGTATCCGATCGCCGACGGGGACCGAGCCACACGATCGACGCCGCATCGCAACCAGGTAGCCTCGCAGCGTGGCTGGGGCAGTCTTCGTGGTGGCCGGATCGGGGACGCCGGAGCAAGGACCCGCGGCCGCACTGCTCAGCACGGCCGGCTGGGCTGCTGCCGCCGAGCGCGTGGCCGGGCCGTCGTGGGTGGTCACCCCGGACGGGGTCCTCACACCAGCCGCCGCCCGGCGACGAGGCTCCAGCCCGGCCCTACGCAGTCCCGCCGGCCCGAGCCTGCGACGACGCCTTCCGTCGGTGGCCAAGACGGCCGCCAGGGACGTGCTCCAGTGGCGGCTGAGCCGGCGCTACGCCATCGACCCTCGGGGCCCCTGGGGCCCCGACGTCGCCTTCGTGTGGCAGCGCCACGAGTTGTTCCACGCCGCAGGGCTGGAGCTGGCGCGGCACCTCGGTGTCCCCGCCGTGTTGTTCGTGCCCGCGGTCAAGGTGTGGGAGGCGGAGCAGTGGGGCACCACACGACCGGGCTGGGGTGGGTGGCTCGAGCGCCACGCCGAGCGCCCGGCGTTGCTCGGCGCCGACCTGGTCGCATGTGGCAGCCAGCCGGTGGTCGACCAAGCCCTGCGCATGGGCGTATCGCCCGACCGGGTGCTGCTCACCCCCACGGGCGTGGACCTGGACCTGTTCGGCGAGCCGCCCGAACCCGCGCCGCTCCGGCGGCGCCTCGACCTCGACGGATGCTTCGTGGTCGGCTGGATCGGCAGCTTCCGGCGGTTCCATGCCGTCGAGCAGCTCGTCGAGGCCGCCTCGACCATGCCCGACGCCGCGCTGCTGCTCGGCGGCCACGGGCCCGAACGGGCCCGGATCGAGCAGCTCGCCCGCGAGCTCCGGGTTCGGGCCGTCTTCACGGGCACGGTGCCGCATGACGAGCTTCCCGCCTATCTCGCCGCCATGGATGTCGCCGCCGTGCTGGCCCCACGAGGCGAGCCGTTCCACTACTCGCCGCTCAAGCTGGCCGAATACCTGGCGGCCGGGCTCCCCGTGGTGGCCCCGGCCATCGGGCAGCTGGCCGAACGGCTCACCCACGGGGTCGACGCGCTACTGGTGCCGCCTCACGACCCCGGCGCCCTGGGCGCGGCATTGCGGGAGCTGCGGGACGCGCCCGAGGAGCGGGCCCGGCTCGGCAAGGCGGCCCGGGCTGCCGCGGAGGCCGAGTGGTCGTGGGACCACCAGGTACGGCGGGTGATCGACGCCGTTGCGGATGCCCCCCGTCGAAGCTGACGGCGGCCGGCAGCTACGATCCACGCTCGCACCGGCACCGGGAGCATCGGGGGGGATCGATCCATGGGCACGACGAAGTCATCCACGCCAACCGGGTTCGAGCGCGGCGTGACAGCCGCGTGGCGCTCCGTGCGGAGGTTCCTGCCGCGGGGGGTGGCCGAGGCGATCCGCAAGCCGGCCCGGCGAGTCCTGCACAAGCTGGGCCTCATCCGCACCGCGTAGCCGGCGGCGGCGCCGGCGTGAGCCCAGGGCCGGACCGCCCGACGATCAGCGTCGTGGTGGTGGTCTATGACATGGCGCGCGAGTTTCCGCGCACCCTGCGGTCCCTGAGCCCCGGCCACCAGCGCGGGCTGGCAGCCGACGACTACGAGGTCATCGTGGTCGACAACGGCTCCCCCCAGCCGGTGGACCCGGCGCTGGTCGCAGGGTTCGAGGGCCGTCTCCGCGTGGAGCGGATCGATCCGGCACCGCCGTCGCCGGCCCGGGCCGCCAACCATGGCCTCGGCCTGGCCGATGGCGACCTGGTGGGGCTCATCGTCGACGGCGCCCGGCTGGCGTCACCCGGGCTGCTGGCCGAGGCGCGCCGCGCCGCGTCCCTGGCGCCCCGGCCCCTGATCACGGCCCCGGCGTTCCATCTCGGTCCGGTCCGCCACATGGAGGCCGCCGCTGCCGGCTACGACCAGGAGGCCGAGGACCGGTTGCTGGCACGCACGCCGTGGGAGGCCGACGGCTACCGGCTGTTCGAGGTCAGCACCCCCGCAGGCTCGTGGGGCCGGGGGCTGTTCGGACCGGCCGGTGAGAGCAGCAGCCTGTTCTGCCCGCGCCCGATCTGGGACCAGCTCGGGGGACTGGACGAGCGCTTCGCCCTGCCCGGCGGTGGGCTCGTCAATCACGACCTCTACCGCCGGGCGTGTGGGCTGGAGGACGTCGAGCTGATCGTGTTGCTCGGCGAGGGGACGTTCCACCAGCACCACGGCGGTGCGGGCACCTCGCGCCGTTACTCCTGGGACGAGATGCATTCCGAGTACCAGGCGATCACCGGGGGTTCACACCGCCCGCCCGCAAAGACCCCGCTCTATGTCGGCCGGGTCCCCCCGGCCCTGCTCCCCCTCGTCGAACGCTCGGCCCGCCAGGCCATCAGGCGACTCGGCTCGCATGAGACCTGACAAGCGACGCCCGCTACGATCGTCCACCTGACTGGGACGTGTATCGGAGGGGTAATGAGACGGGGGAATCTCCTCGCGCTGGGCATCGCCGCGGTCCTCGCGGTGTCAGCATGCGGCGGCGGTGACGACAGCGGCGACGGTGGCTCGGCCAGGCCGAGCGACGACGGCGATGCCGGGGTCGAAGGCCTCGCCACGATCCACACGGTGGCCGACCTGGAGCCCATGGTCCAGGGGCTCGTCGACGCCTACAACGAGACGTCGGACGCGCCGGTCAAGGTGGCGGTGGAGGACCCGGCGCAGGCGATCGAGGCGGTGAGGCAAGGCAGCCCCGGCATCCTCCCGGCGCCCTTTCTCGGAGGCGTCGACGTCGAGAGCACCGCCATCGGGAGGACCCTGGCCATCATCGCCGTGCCCGCCGGCAACCCGTCGCATGTGAGCGGTCTCGATGCGTTCGCCGAGGACTCGGGCCTGGATACGGCCGTCTGCGGTCCCGAGAGCCCTTACGGCAACCTCGCGGCTGCGCTCCTGCAGCGGGCCGACGTGGAGCTCGCCCCTGGTCAGGTGGGGTCGGGATGCGAGGCGGACGCCGTCGCCCGCGTCGAGCGTAGTGAGCTGGCCGCCGCGCTCGTGTTCCGCCACGTCGTGCAGCTCCCGCCCGACGTGGAGGTGGTCGACATTCCCGAGGATCAGAACATCGTGCTCGACGTCCAGTACCTGCCGGTATCGGCCGCCCCGAGCAGCGGCTCGTTCGAGGAGTTCCTCGCGTCGGATACGGCCGCGCAGGTCCTCTCGGGATTCGGCTTCCGGCCTTGACTCGCGGCGTGCCGATCGCGATCACCGGGATGCACCGCTCGGGGACGTCCATGATCACCCGCGCGCTGCACGACTCGGGGCTGAACCTGGTGGGAACCAGCGCCGAGGAGCTGATCGAGGCCGCCGACGACAACCCCGAAGGCTTCTGGGAGAACAAGGCGATCCGCGACTGCAACGACGAGCTGCTGGAGGCGACGGGAGGGGCGTGGGACAACCCGCCGGTCCTGCCGCCGGCCGGGGTGGACGATCCCCGCGTCGCGCACATGGCCGACGCGGCCACGGCCGCCCTGGCCACTCTGCGCCAACACGACCACTGGGGCTTCAAGGATCCGCGGACCTGCCTGACCGCCAGCTACTGGCTCGACCTCGAGCCCGAGCTGCGCTTCGTGATCTGCGTGCGCCACCCGATCGAGGTCGCCATGTCGCTCAGGCGCCGCAACCAGAACTCCTATTCCCTGGGCCTCTCCCTGTGGGAGCGCTACTACGCCACGGTGCTCGATCAGGTACCACTCGAGCGTCGCGTCGTCAGCCACTACGACACCTTCTTCGTCGACCCCGAGGCGGAGATGGCCCGGCTGTGCGCCTTCGCCGGGCTCGAACCGGCGGCGCCGCGCGTGCTGGCGGACCTGCGGCACCACTCGACCGGCATCGACCTCGGCGACGCCGGGGTGAGCGAGGGCGTCGTGGCGCTCTACGCCGAGCTGTGCCACCAGGCCGAGACGACGGCGCCGCGACCTTCCGCCCGGGACGAGGGGCGGGTGCGCCGCCTCGTGCTCGACGGCGCGGTGGCGCAGCGCTACGCCGACCAGCGGCAGGCGGCGATCGAGCGCCTGCAGGAGCGGGAGGACGAGCTCCGCGCCGCCCACGCCCAGACCGAGCAGGCGCACCGCGACCGGGTGCGCGACCTCGAGGCCAAGCTGGCAGCCAATGCGGCGACCAACCGCGACACGGAGCGTGAGCTCGCGGCGCTCCGCACGTCCGTGGCCCGCATCGACGAGCGCACCCGCCGGGTGGAGGCGCGGTCCTTCGCCGGGGTCGTCGGCCGCGCGGCCCGGGCGGCCGCCCGGCGACTCCCGCCGTCCGCCCGGCAGTCGTTGCAGCGGGGACGGCGCCTGGCGCAGCGGGCCGTCGCCGATCCCTCCCCCACCGCCAAGGCCGTCGCGCGGCGGACAGCTCAGGAGGCCC